>JAEUWE010000332.1 GCA_016791465.1 Pseudobdellovibrionaceae bacterium | reverse complement strand
AGGGCGGTACCACGGTTTCATGAGCGCTTTCCTTCTCCCGATTGAAGGCTGACATCGCTTGGCAGACCGAATTTGATAAAGTTCGCGATGAACGCGATCATGCCAGCGGTAAAAAGGGTCGCCGCGAGTACCAGGCCAAGGAAGTGAACCTCAACCTCTTTTTGCACCTGCAAGAAGTCGATCCCCATCTTTCGTTCAAGATAAACCTGTGCGATTCCGGCGATTCCGAAAGCAACGGTCATCGCGATCATTCCAATATTGGATGTCCAGAAGGCGAAAGTATTTGAGAGTGAGTCATGTAACTTTCGACCAGTCATGATCGGCATTGCGTAGGTGATGATCGCAAGGATCAGCATCGCGTAGGCTCCCCAAAATGCCATATGTCCGTGCATGGCGGTGACGAGTGTCCCGTGTGTGTACATATTCACTTGAGGAAGCGTATGTGCAAAACCGAGAAAGCCAGCGCCGACAAAGGACATGACCGAGCAACCAATCGTCCATAGTAGAGCAGTCTTATTGCTTGAGTCGCGACCACCTTTTTTGGCCATCGTGATGGCGTAGATCGCCATTCCTAGGAAGGCGATTGGTTCAAGAGCACTAAACGCTCCACCGATCATCAGCCAATAGCGGGGGGTGCCGATGTAGTAGTAGTGGTGGCCAGTTCCTAGAATTCCAGAGAGGAAGGTGAAGCCGACGATCACGTACAGCCACTTCTCGATGATCTCGCGATCGACACCGGTGAGCTTGATCAGCAAGAACGAAAGAATTGCGCCCATGATCAGCTCCCAAACTCCTTCAACCCAGAGGTGCACAACCCACCAACGCCAGTACGAGTCCATTGTTTGGTTGTCGGTGGGAATCATTCCGGGAAGATAGAGGAGTGCGGCCGTCAGAAGACCAAAGAACAGCACCATGGCCGTTGTGGTCTTGCGCTTGCCAGTCCAGATTGTAGCGCCAATCAAGTAGATGAAGAGCAGTACGTTCGCAACAACGAGGTAATCGAGTGGCCGCGGAATCTCTAAGAACTTGCGTCCCTCCCACCAGCCAAAGTGAAACCCGATAACAGCAGTGACGCCGACGGTGACAAAGCTGATGAGCTGCAGGTACGCAAGTTTTGTCGAAACCAGTTCGCGCTCTGACTCTTCTGGAACAATGTAGTACGCCGATCCCATAAAGCCTGCGAGCAGCCACATCACCAAGAGGTTGGTGTGTGTCGCACGCGCGGTATGGAATGGAATAATGTTATGTAGGCCGTCCATGCCCATGTGTGCAAAGCCCATGATGAAGCCATAAATGATCTGCAGTGAAAACAAGAGCATGCAGGTAGCAAAGAACCAGTATGCAACTTTTTGTGATTTGTATTTCATAGGTGGCCTCAGTTCTTTTGTTCAGCAAGGAAGAGGGTGAGTTCAGAGATATCGCTTTCAGAAAGCGGCATCTTTGCCATCTTGGCATCGGCTTTCACCGCCGCTGGGTCTTTTAGCCAAGCGGCAATGAACTCCGCTGTTCGGCGCGAGCCCACGCCATCAAGCGCTGGGCCGACATTTCCGCCGCTGCCTTTCAACGAATGGCAAGCCGTGCACATCTGTGTGAACACAGCCGGAGCTCCTGCGACAGGTGCTGAGCTCTGCGCTGCAAGATCGGGCTTGGGAGGGAAGCCGTTCAGATCGACTTTGCCGATCCACTGCAGGAATGCATAGAGATCTGCAATTTGTTCATCGGTGAAGTGATAGTTCTGCATCTTGCGTTCGCCCGGAAACATCTTTTCGGGATCTTTCAACATGGATTTGATAAAGGCCTCGCCCCGACGCTCGACCACTTTTGTTAGTTCAGGCGCATAGTAGGCGCCTTCCCCCATGAGCGTATGGCAGCCCATACAGTTACTCGTGTCCCATAGGTGTTTGCCTCGCTTCACACTCTCGGTGATTTCGATGGCATTCGTTTGCGCGGGAACGCGTTTGATCGTATCGAGCGTCAGAAGGATAAACGCTCCTCCACAGAGCGCGGTTCCGACGAGGAAGAAGGCTTTCGCACCGGATTTTGATAGCACAATGAACCTCAGCTAAAGGGTTGATTGTGCTAGGCTAGCGCGGAACCGCGACCGGTTCCTTGATCTGGATCAAGAGGCGTTCAAGACGGTACAGAAGGTACAATGTACCTTCTGGTGACTCGATGGGTCGCGGAAAGGTACAATGTACCTTTCCGTAGCTTACAGAGATTCGAGATAGGCGCGCAGATCGATGTCGGGGGCTTGGTCGACGCCGGAGCCCGGGACTTTTTGTTGAAGCTGGTTGAGCGAGAAGTCCATACGCGCGTCGTAGGTGCGCTGGGTTTGATTGCGAAGTCCTTGCTCGGCCGAAAACCAAGCGCGCTTGTCTTGGCTATCGCGGCATGTGGCGAGCTCGTTGGAGTGTGTCGCGCCCCAGCGGAGCTCGGGACAGTGGTAGGGGTCAAATGAAAGCAGGTACATGCGTTTGACGACGTCGTTAAAGCTGAGTTTGACGACGGAGTTGTCTGAACGTCGGTACTCAACGGCACAGGCGCCCGCGGCTTGATCGTAAGCGTCGCGCAGATCGCGGCCGAGGTTAGCACCGCTGTACGCGATGCGCGGGTCGCGGGCATTGTAAAGGCCGACGTACTTCTCAATGCTTGTACGGAGATCTAGAAACGACACTTTCAAACGGGCATCGCGTGAAGGAGTTGAGAAACTCTCCCATTCGCCATCGGTACCATAGATGTTTTTTGGAAGTGCAGATGGGTGTTCCTTGAGGTGAATGCCGTGGTCGATGGCCTCTTGAACAGATTGCGCACGGTAGTTGATCGCTTCGCAGAGCGACTCGACGCCTTTTTTAACCTCATCGACTGGGTTGTATTTGAGATCGCCGACAGAGAGACTCGCGCGAACGTAGTCATAGTAGTCAAGGCGTTGACCACTTCGTTCGAATGTCCCTTTGCTCCAAGAACCTGCAATGGGTTTGTTTCCGTAGTACTGTTCAAGACCAAAGAGCGACAGGTTCTTGTTGCTGACCGTGACGACTCGGCCATCGACAGCCTTCAACGGACGGAAGTTTTTAAAGCCTGCACCTTGGCCAGGGCGCGAGCGCTGAAAGGCCTTGTCGTAGGTAATGTACGACACAGACGAATCGGGATGAGCATCGGTCATTCGCACTTGGCCATTGTCTTCGACTTTATAGACGATGGCAGCGTGGCCTGATGGATCGTACATCACAGTTCCAGGACGAATGGAGTCGCGGTCAATTTTAGGCGAATAAAAGTCAGGGAAGGGTTTGCCGACGCCGCCGCTATCGAGGTTCGGATCCATGCGATAGACCGCAGTGAACACGGCCGATGCAGCCGCCTTCACGGCTTTTTCTCCGTCGCTTGCGCCTAAGAAGTCGCGGCGTTCAACTGGCACATTGCCATTTGGGCTGTAGCGAATATCGCGATCGCTGCCGTCAGCGGAAGCCACTTTGCTGACAACTGAAAATGGGAGACCGCGCTTCCACGCAAAATAGGCGCGGAGTAAAAATGGGTAGCGCCCGCAGTCGGCGACGAAGCTATAGGATTTCTTCTCTTCGCTGCTTGCAAGGTAATTGGCTGGCCCCGAGAGACACTTATTCACGGTGTTGCAGCGGCTTTCGCCGATCTTTTGAACCCATTCCGAAAAGGCCTTTTCGTCATCATTGGACCAGCTCTGCTTGGTGATGGTCCACGGCGCTCCGGCTTGGCTCACGGAGGGGGCGACGAAGCCTGTGACGAGTGTGGCTATTGCGATAAGAGGCAGGGTCGTTCTAGCAGAGGGCATCGAGTGCTCCACGGAATTGGCGAAGGGTTCGCCTTGGGCGTATCCAAGGAGCATACCGTCTGGAGTCCGCTTAATTTGATCGCGGCTCTCTGTCCGAGCGTGATGTTTTCAACGATTTGAAAGGCTTTCGCGATTGCCGAGTCAGCGGGTGACGGCGCCAAAGGCGACTGGCGGGCCTACTGAGCTGCGCGGAAAAGCTGTGAACACATCCCGCCGGTCAGTTGCGTCGGCAGCTGTCGATAATCAGGAATCTGCTTGGCCAGCGAAGACGCCAGCGCGATTGCTTCTGCTGGATACTTTTTATCGAGTGCCCGCAGGTATCGAACCGCGAAAAGTTGGAAGATACCACGCTCTTGATATTGCTCATAGCGAAGCTCGCGAAATCCGTCGGCATTGTCCAGTTGAACGGCGAACCAGTGATTGAGGTTTTTTCTGACCAACGGATCGTTGATAAAGTCAGGTTTCAATAGGTACTCCGGCCGCAAGAGGAGCGAGATGGAGTTATGCTTCTCACTCGTAATCGCATGTTTCAGAAACTCCATTCGGGTGGCTGCGGGAGTACGCTCGAGGACTTCTTTCACGAGGACTGGGTTGGCCGACTCAAACTCAGCAGCGCGACCAACGAGTTTGAGGGCGTCCGCGAATTTTTTTTCTGCGATAAATCGATGGAGACTCTCATTAAACGAGCGCTTGAGTTCGTTTGTTTCGTTCGTAGAGAGAAGTGCTTGAGCAGTATCGAGGCGTTGACCGTCCGCGGCTTCAAAGTGAAGTGATCGAATCGCCGATCGATCGACGACGACAAGCTCTTTACCCATTCCAAGTCCTGCATCCATGTAGATCGTTGTTCGATAGATCTTGGCTCCAGTGAGGGCCATCATTGCCGACATTCCGTGGTCGTCAATTTTGAGGAGGTGTCGTGCATAGGGGGAGAGCTTCTTGAGTTGTGCACCGCTAAGCGAAGAGAACTCATAGCCGAGCTGAAGGAAGGGGCGCTTCTGATCGCCGTCGGGAACATTGAATACAGGTTCATTGGGGGAGAGCCGAATGACGAGAAGTGCCGCTGCTCGGTCGGAGTAATCAGAAAAACCGAGTCCACGGGCTTTGGTTTGGCCCCACTCGAGCGAGCTTGCTCTCTTCGCCGTTGTAAATAGGCCTGGGATTTGGACCGATCCGGGTGGACCGTAGGCAAGTCCGCTGCGCATGTGTGAGCTGGCGATAGCGGCAAGATGGGCTCGAGGAAATCCATTATAGATCTCACCCGTTTTGGTGTATTCACGGGCCGGACGTAGCGCCGTCGCTTTCAGTTTATCGAGAGTCCAGCCCCTCTTTCTTAGAACTGCGTTGAAGATGGCCCGATCGGTTTCTGTGAGCTGTTCTGTTGCAAGGCGGCCGTCAAATCGAGAAAAGATATCGTAGTAGCGACCGGGAGCGGGAACACCTTTGTACACATCTAACGCGCCGGTAATATGAAGAGCTTTGTCGATTGCTTCAAGTTTCTCATAAGACAGGCGAGACTCGACAACCTGATCAACTGCAGTCTTGATTCGCTTTGCCTCTTCCGCACTGCCTCGAAACGGAGTTTCACGCATTTTTCCGGCCCAATCCAAGATAGCCTCGTAGTCTGTTGACTGAACCGGAGTTCCACTCATCAACATCTCAAAGACTTTTGGAAGATTCTCGTAGCGGTACTCAAGACCTGCCAGTTGAGCATTCGAAGACAGGGGGCTAAGTGTCGTGACTAAAACGAAAAACACGCCAGTTAGGGTATTGCGCATTCCGGGGCCTCCGCATCAGTTCATAAGCACGACAGCTCATTAGAACGAGCAAAATTCCGGCCAGGCCATTTAAGGCTGGTGTTTATCGGCTGCGAAATCGTGGCGTAGATTGTCACTTTTGGTGGTGAGAGTTACGTTCTGGGGCAGCCGTCGAGCTCAAAGATATTCACTGCTCTTATACACTGGGCGACTGATGTAAATATGCGCGAATTGCATGCCCATATTCAGACCACAGAACGTGCAGACGAGCACAAAGGTCTCGCGGTCAACAGTGTCGAGATTCACCATTGCCCCAAAGGGTTGAATGTTGTGGTGCTGCATAAAAGGGAGTCCGTGGTGAAAGACATAGTAGGCCGCACCGGCGAGCATCAGGCCGAGCATGGTTCCATAGACCCAGTAGTTTTGCTTCCGGTGAGAGCGCTCGGCTTTGAGGTTGCTGTACATGAGGCTGCCCAGTGCGATGTCGGCGATGTAGTGCAGTCCCGTATAGAGAAACATGGTGATGTAGAGTGGATAGATGAGCATAGCGATGGGCAGGAAGAAGCATTGTATGTAACAAAGTGCGAGTTGTAGGCGGAGTTCGCCCTGCATTTTGAGTCGATAAAGAGTACCCAGCATGAGCGTGACAAGAAAACCGCCCATTGCGAACGGGAACCATGGGCTGAAGCGAAAGTGGATTCCGTAATAAACCAAAAACTCGTCGCGGACGCCGTTATGGAACCAAATCATGATCGTCAGAACTGTGAGCGTGATCACAAAAAGCTTCATTTCAAAGGCGCGAGCTCCGGCCGAGATCAGACCCATTCTTTTGCGATAGAGCTGCATGATGCCGAAGTGTTGGGCGCAGATATGGTACGAGCTCCAGAGCAGGTAGATCAACGAGACGATGGCGATCGGCATGTAGGTCCACGCCGTGTGGCGACCGGTTTCCCAGTACAATCCGCCTGCCGCGACGTAGCCGGCAAGCGGCAAAAGCGAGGTGGCTAGTATTCCGAGCTTGAGTTTCGGAGCGTGTCGAATAGCGAGATCGTGAACTCGTCGATCAGCGTAGAGAAGAAAAATCGGTGTGAGGTGGTGCCCGGCCCAGAGAAGCAGCATCACAAAAAAGTAGCCGCGTTCAAAAGTGAAGTCCGCGGTGTAGCGCAATAGGCAAACCAGCGGCAGCAGAATCACACCAATATGAATGAACGCCCAATCGAACCAAGGATCTTTGATCCAGGGGTTTCGTTGCTGCCCGGCGGCTTGGACTCCGGCAATCGATTGATTCATCACATCCCCATTTTGCGAGACACCAATTGTTCTCCATTAGGCTAACAGGTCGCTTGCTGTTCTCAAAATAGGGAGCTTGTGCTTGCGAAGCTCGAGACTCGACTTTGGTCTGTCGTACGTTGATCGATTAATCAGGCTTGAACCAGCCACTACAGATTCCGATAAGACAGAATGGTTGTGCTCTTTATCTTGTTCTTTTCCATGTCGGTAAAAGCAGATGACGCCTGCCAAGATAAAAGCCTTTTAAATGCAAAAGGCTTCCTCTCAAGAGTGCTTGCTCATAAAAAGTCCTCTTTGTGTAAGCCCGGCGCGGTCGGTTCTAACAAGATCGTCGACATTTCGGCGCAAGAAAGTCCGACCGGAGTGGAGCACAAGTACCTTCTGAGTCGAGTTTCGAACGACCAGTATCGAATCGCCTTTAATCTGCGTTGGTCACCCGATGGAACAAACAGCGGCGAAGGTGAAACCAATCGCGTGTGGGGAGCGCGAGTCTCAAACTGCTTTGCAAGTCTTGATGGCAGAATACGTGGACCAAATGGCGAAAAGGTAAGTTTTGAACTTTATAAACATGAAGATCAGAACGTTCCCGAGCCACCGTTAGTGAAGCTCACAATGCGCCCGACTGGTCGCGCAAATTCACGTAATTGGACCGAGGATATGACATGTCCTGAGATTTTTCACGAATTGCTCCATCTCGTAGGTCTTGTGGATGAATACCCAGAAAGATCGAAGGGCTATCGGTTGAATGAAAAAACTGGACAGTATATCTTCGTAGAGAAAGATGCGGAGAAGGTTGCCTTTGATTGTCGCAAAATTTATCCATTGTCTTCGGTCATGGTGGATCAAAGTTATGCACTTCTGAATTCTGACTCGCCGTACTCGGTTCAAGTGAACTATTGCGAAGGATCTCCGGAGTTGTTGGCCAAGTATTGGGATGTTCAGAAAAGAAATTGGGAGAAGTCAGGTAAAGTTCACTATCCTTCTAAGTGTCCGGAAGGGTTTCGACTCACTCCAACTCAACAGAAATTTCCAGCTCCTGAGAAACTAATGCGGGAAATGGAAGACGGACTTCCGGTAAAATTCGTTATTCCGCAAAAGCTGGATATTGAACAAATGAATAAGCAAGTCACGATTTACAAGTGGGAAAAAAGAGTCATCAGCGTGATTGAGCCGCGACATTTCAACGCCATTTTGTATCCCGGCTGTTACGAAAAGAACTGGGAGTATTATCAGGACTCCCAAAATGCCTATCGCACAAGTACCGCCAACGGCGGCAACGGATGTCTCAATCTCGAATGGGCAAAGAAATAGAAATATAGCCGATCTTCTCAGTTAGCCGTGAACGAGCGTTTTGAAGCCACCGTAGGCCATTTTGGATGCATCAAAAGGCATTGAGAAGTTCTCAGCACCGGGCATTTCGCCGAACTCTTTGTGGACTTTTGCATTGACCTGTTTGCGATGAGCTTTCGACTTAAAGACGATGAACGCAAAGATCACAGTCTCATTTTTCTTCGTTTTGCACATTTGCGGAAAGCTTATTCCGTAGGGCGCCTTGATGTCGTCGGCGACGCATTCAAAGTAGGCCAATGCGCCGTGCTTCATCCAAGTCTTGCATCCGAGCTTGGCCATTTTTTTGTACGCGCTTACGTTCTTTTTCGGAATCGGAATGACGTATCCATCAATGTATGTGCTCATAAATTCTCCTTGGCGGTTATTGTTTAGGATTTAAGATTTTTGAGAAAGCTATTTCGCAAAGCATTTTGCTTTGGTGTGCCAAGGTCGGCGTCCGCTCACAGGCGAGAGCTTGTGCCGGCCAAGATGCCAAATTGGAGGCTCGACATGAATTGGCCGCAGATCGCTTCTATTGTCGCTGTTAGCGTGACTCTTCCGCTGATCCTCAGATATCTGGGAAAGCTCTATCCTCCAAAAGAAGGATGGATGCCTTCCGAGGAGCAGTTCTCAACCGCGGAGGTCAACAGATGGAATTTGATCGCTATTCCAATTTACATTATTTTGTCGGGATTTTGCGGATGGGTTGTCTGGTTTTTTCTCAAGCGCATCAATGATTTTTTTCGAAGCGTCGATGAGCACGTCTTGATTCAGGTTGGAGTTCCATCGATCACACTTGCTTTGCCGGCAATGACTGGAGGCTTGGCGATCGGTGCAGTGTTGATTGGAGCTCTTGGAAGAATGCTTTTGAAAGATCGCTA
>JAEUWE010000310.1 GCA_016791465.1 Pseudobdellovibrionaceae bacterium | reverse complement strand
GAGGCGACGCCGAATGAATTTCGAGATCTCCGAGTCGATGCAAAGGGTTATCGATGGACGCAAATGCCCGGTGCCTGGGACGGCGCGCGGAGGATTTGAGCCTCAATCTTGCTAAGAGCATGCTGGTGACCTGCGGTCCGTTGGCGGAGCATTTCGATGTCGCGATTCTTTTTTAGTCCATTCTCTTTAGTCGTACTTTTGACTCTTGGCTTAGCCGGCTTCTTTTCGTTGCATGCGCAGGCAGCCGATCCCGTCGTCCAATGGAAATCAGATGTCATCAGTCTCGGCCAACATGTCGTAATTGAGACGGAGACGACTCCGCAAAATATTTTGACCACGGTTATTATGAACGATGGTCGTCGCGTGCAGCTTGATCCGGTACCGCGACCGACTTGGTCGCTGGGCTTGAGTCCGAAAGATGAAACGGCGGCACGCGAAGAGGCGGCACGAATTCTCGACACGTCCATTGAATTGGCCCTTGAAGGTCGCTTAGCTGAAAATTCGGTTGTCGAGGGCGGACGCGTCGCGACAGTCGTGCTCAACCAAGAGTGGGCGGCGACTCAAGGTGTAGGCGAAGTTAACCCTGCTCAGGGGCAGATCCCGGGAGCCGAAGTTTTAAATCCGCGCGCGAGCCAAGGCGTTATTTCGAAATTTAAAGCATTCTTTAGTTTTCTCAATCGCGCCATCGTTCTTTCAACTCGCGACGCATACAAAGAGTATCGTGCCATGCGCACTTTGCAGAAAGGCAAGACAGCTGAGTGGGGGATACAAGTCGTATTCAAGCCGGAAGTTCAGGTCGGCGTGGGTTCGGTCAACATCACCCGCAATTTGCCGCTGGTGATCTCGATTGGCTACAACAAGACGCTTGGGCGCGTTGTCTTCCGCAAGGGCTATCGCAAAGAAGGTATGGGTGAAGGATCGGCGATGTCGGTTGGAGCCAAGGTGGAGGTTCGCTTCTATCGTCGCCATGAAGGGGCTGTGCGTATCGAAGGGTCTTCATGGTATCCGCCGTTTATACCGATTATGTCATTGGTTGCGGATTCTTCTCCGGGCTATTCTTCAGAGGGAATCGCCTTTGGCTTCAATATCGCCGATGTGATTCCAGGCACCTACTTGATGAACACCGTCAACCGGTTCGTTGAGATCGATAGTGTTCATACGATCGGTTTCAATGTCCCCAGCAACTGGGCCGATGCGCTTTTAGAAGGAAATGGAATTGGGCAAGGCTACTTGTGTAGCTTGCTTTTTAAAGCGGTCCGCTAGCGAGGACTACTCGTAGATCAATTCAAAGCGCCGACTTGTTGACCAGTCCGTGTCGCTGGTGCGTTTGACTCTCCAGAATAGCGCGCCCTCGGGCAGATCGCCTTCGAGCGTGAATTCATTCTTTTTTGTCTTTGATTTGATGACAACATTGACGAAGTCGCGATCGGTTGCGACTTCCAGTTGGAAGCGCTCTTTGTTTCGAAGGTCGCCTTCCCATTTCAAAGCACCATAGCGCCTTGCGGTGGCGCCACCAACGACAATCGCATCCTCAGCAGGAAGCATCGGTTCAAGCTGGGGGCGAGGAATGTTGGCTGGGGCCCGCGGAGTCGTTGGAGTTTTTTGGGCAAGTGGCTTGAGTGCGGGGCGCGGTGCAACGGTTTGAACTGAGCTTCGCGCTGACATCGGTTGACCAAATTCGTTGATCGCTTGGATCGTCCAATAGAAGGCGCCATCACTTTGCGGCGCGACCTTTCGCCAGAGCGACTTCGTGCGAATGACATGGGTTTGTTCGTCAGGGAACTGATCGTTTGAACTGAGTCGCAGCTCGTACCCTGGAACATCGACAGGAAGACTCCAGCGCAGTTC
>JAEUWE010000295.1 GCA_016791465.1 Pseudobdellovibrionaceae bacterium | reverse complement strand
GACGACGCTTGAGGTTTTGCGCACGAAGGTCGCCATTCCGATTGAGACCGACGGCCAGCCCAAAAAGAACCCGTCGGTGCGCGAACTCGCACTGCTCGATATTTTTTCAGCTCAACCGCGCAGTCGCTTCTTCGCGCCAATCACCTGGCGCGCTTCGTTTGGATTTAAAGAGCCCTTGAGCGCGACTTCGCTCGGGCCCTATGTCAACGGCGGCCTCGGCACGACCGTCGATATCGGATCGCGTGGGGCACCGCTTTGGATCTCGGCCCTCATTGACGGTGAGGCGCTCTCAAATCCAGATCTCGCTAAGCAAACGCCGATGGGCCTGGGGCCACGCCTGACAGCAAGTTGGTTTCCGAGCGCAACGACACGCCTTGGTCTCGACGGCGGCATTCACCTCCCGCTCAACGGCGGAACACGAACAGACTGGATTGAGGCCCAATTGGTCCAAGCGCTCGCAATGAACACGGAGCTCCGCCTCGTTGGGCGCGATCATTTGATTGATGGAAAGGATAACCGCGAGTGGAGCGCACAGGTCTACCAGCACATTCTCTTTTAAAACTTTCAGCTGCGATCGTCTTTCTCTTTACGACGGGTTGTACCAGTCTGTTTTTTCAACCAACGCACACTCGCTACCCCTATCTTGAGCTCGATCGCCTTGTTGCCACCACAAAGACCATCGTCTCAAAAGACGGAACCTCTCTGAAAGCCTGGGTCTTTGATTCAACGGCCAATATGAAACAGTACAGAAAGCCGCAAGTGATTCCCAAGAAAGGAGTCGCTCTGCAGTTTCATGGAAACGCCGAGAATATGACAAGCCACTATCGCTTTATGATCTGGCTCCTGTTTGAAGGTTGGGACGTTATCACATTCGACTATCGCGGCTACGGCGACTCCGAAGGATCACCGAGCCGGCTTAACGGAGTCAAAGAAGATGGCGTCGCCGCCCTTCAGTTCGCTGAAGCGCATGCCGCTGCAATCGGAAAGCCGCTTGTTGTTTTTGGCCAAAGCCTTGGCGGAAATATCGCCATCGCTGCGCTCTCCGAATACCAACCGCCAAGCCTCTCTCTTCTTATCCTCGATTCAAGTTTCTACTCATTCCGCTCGATTGCAAAAGAGAAACTTGGTTCCGTCTGGTTTCTATGGCCGCTTCAGCCGCTTGGCTACGCTCTGGTCTCAAACACGCTCGGCGCGGGGCCGATTCTTGAATCAGAAAAAACGAAGACGCCATTTAAAAATATGCGCGCGCTTTTCCTGCACTCAACAAACGATCCGGTCGTTTCCTATCGACAAGGCGACCTACTCTACGAAGCTTATCCGGGCCCAAAAATGAGAATGACGACAGATGCGATCGGACATGTCAACGCACTGGCTGACGACAAGATCCGCCGCAAGACCGCTCAGGTGATGGAGTCACCCGCCAAGGAGTTTCCAAGCAATCCATAGATGAGTGATATGATGGGCCATTTGATCAAATCCCAGAGCAAGCCAAAATGCTGCTGTCTGTGGATTCGAGTAGCGCCCAAGATAGCGTGGGCCGGATTTGACCCGGTCCATGACAAAGTGAGTTCCAAAATCGACAATTGCGAGCCACCAGAGCTCGGGACGAATCCACGCCGCAATCGCGAGAGTCAAAGCCGCATGAATAAAACAGTGTAGCCCCAGCGGTCGCATGAAGGCCCAGCTCGCCGCCGTTTTTTGCAGCATATAGCGCGTCTGCAATGGAAAGTCGGCCACGAAGTGTTTCACCTGAAACACAACTGCCAAAACGAACATCTGCTGTAGGAGCTCATGCTGTTGTTCCAAGATGTTAAAAGCTCTCCCGGCCCTCTCCTGCCGAACTGGGTTTAAAATCTGACCACGAGGTCTTTGACTCGGGCTCGCGAACCATATCGATATCGTATTCCAGATACTGATCGATGTGACCAATTCGACGCTCAAGCTCTAGAATCTTGTCGCGGCTATGGATCTGTTCAAGACGCTCTTGATCTCGTTTTCGATCAGCGACATCTGTCGCCTTCTCATTCTCAGCTTCGAGACGCTCAGCTTCTTCCATCGAATAGCGTTTCATTTTTTTGACATGCTGTACGCGTAAAGCTTCCTCGCGAGCGAAACGTTCACGGCGACGTTCGCGAATCTCCTCAAGTTCTCGCTCGTCCTGAGCCTTTGTGCGTGTTCGCTCTTTCTGAATTTTTTCAAAATCAGTCCAACGATCGATGAGCTGACTCTCATAGGACGCGATTGAGCCCGCGCTCACCACGCGTGGAACAAACGCAAAGACGACGAAGCTGATGCTGATACAAAGTTGTACGACGCGATTCATCATTTCTCTCATCGGAACGATCCCAATGCGACTGTTGGGGAGATGAATGAATTCTACTTCAAACTAGACGTTTGGAACTCGACGTTAATCGCGGTAAGGTTCAGCTATGATCTCACTCTCTGAACTCTTCAATAAAGTCGCACCCGAAACCCTGAGCTTCCTCCTTCAAGCGGCCATTGTTTTACTCGTCATTCTTGGCGCCGTTGCCGGACTCATGGCCTTGTTCTCAATTGCCGGCCTTCGCGCTCGACCTCAGGCGAGACTCGAAGCCCGGTCACTCAACGATGAGTGGACGGAGCGAAAGCGAACGCTTGAGTCTTTTTTTCTTTCCAAGAAAGAACTCAAAGCACGCCTGAAGGCCGATCGCGAATCCGAAAAGGAACGCATTGAAGGACGAACCGAGAAAAAGCGTCTTTGGGTCATCGACTTCAAAGGTGATATGGCCGCGTCTGGCGTTGACTGCCTGAGAAACGAAATCACTTCGATTCTTGAAGTCGCAGCCAATGGCGCCCCAGATCCGGCACGGCCCCCGCTCGATGAGGTCCTTCTGCGGATCGATAGCCCCGGCGGCACCGTCACGGGATACGGCCATGCTGCAGCCCAGGTGGAACGCATTCGCCACGCTGGCCTCAAAGTCACCGTCGCCATCGACGAGATCGCAGCCAGCGGTGGCTACATGATGGCCGTTGTCGCAAGTGAAATTATCGCCGCGCCCTTTGCTGTGATCGGCTCCATTGGCGTCGTGGGACAAGTGCCCAATATTCACCGCCTGCTCAAGCGATTTGATGTCGACGTTCTGGAACTCACCGCTGGAAACAACAAGCGCCCAGTGAGTCTACTCGGCCCGCTCAGCGACGACGGCATTCAAACGTTTAAAAAACAGTTGGCCGATACCCACCGCCTCTTTAAAGACCACGTCCATCGCTATCGCCCGAGCCTGGATATCGAAGCCGTCACCCAAGGGGACATCTGGCACGGCCAAGACGCCGTGAGCGTAAAGCTCATCGATCGCCTGATGACGAGCGATGAGTTCATTGACCGCGCTCGTCGCGAACAAGGGATGGACGTTTTTCAGGTCAAATGGCTTCCCGCCCGAAGCTGGCGTGATCGCCTTGAGGCCTCAGGCGTAAACCTCCTTGAGAAAGCGATCTCCCGTACTTTGGGGCGTCTTAGCGTGTAAAATCGCGCTGGCGCGCCCATACCCCGACGTCCTCAACGAGCCCTTTGCCTATTTTCGTTTGACGCACAAGCCCCTCATCGCTCAAAACCTAAAGTATGTTCAACAGCATCTGTCACAGCATTCATCACGAAGGTGGATGGGCCCACGCCCCTTGCCTCGCGAGCGCCTTGCGCTTAGCGCTTGGCCTGATGCTGGGGCTGACACTTGCCCGCTCACCGCTGACGCTGCCGCAGCCATCTTCAGACCACTCGTTTGAGCTCCCCGATGTCTTGGGCGAACGCATGGTGATCCCACCGAACACACCCGACTGGGTCCTGTTCAGTTGCAAGGATAGCAAGGACGGCAAAGACCAGCGGAACAGCGCCACAAGCAAGGCGTGCCGCGAACAGCAACAGGCCGAAGAACGCCCGTAGTTATCGTTCCGTTTAAAGCCCTAGCACCTTGAGTGGTGGGACGCGGCCGGCTTCGATTTCGGGCGAGAGGCCCGTGTGCGCAAGCTTCAACCAAGAACCAGATACAGACCAACGCAAGCGCTTCTGCGACGGATAAAGTGCATCGAGCTCGATCTCAACAAGTTGAGCACGCTCAATTTTACCCTTAGACCGGAACGTGATTTTCTTCGCTCCCGAGATTGAATCAACAGGTAGCTCAACGGAGGCTCGCGCCCAAGTAAAGCCAGCATCGTCGAGTCGCCCCTTCACACTTACCTTTCGAAATGGCCATTGATGGGCCGTCTTCAATAACCCTTCCGGGGCGCTCCAATCGAAGAGTGCTGGCTGTAACAGCTTAAAGATCGGACTGCGGTCAGTCAGAGCCACCATCGGCGCATCCATATCAATATCGACAGCGGCACCACCGGCAGCGCGATTCATCTTTCCGCTCATCCGAATCTTTTCAGCCTCAATCTCAGCACCCTTGAGCCCACTCGCTTCGAGCTTGAGCTTGAGATCATCAAATTCTCCGCGTCTAAAAGACAACTGCGTGCTGAGCTGAAGATTCTCAACAGGCCCTGTAAACAAAAGCTTCTCCACTCGCGAATTGAGTTTCATATGCTCAGCATCGATGCGTACCGTGGCCCGCTCAATTCCTTGATCGCCAAGATCGGCGCCGACGACCGCCGTCATATCGGTCTCACCGCCATCGAGCGCCACTTTTGAAATTTGAAAATCCAGGTGCTGAGCCGAGAGTGCGCCATCAATTCGTCCCAGATGAACGCCCTGAAGAGCCGAGCCGCCGCCGCTTGCAAATTTCACCTGCGCACCCTTGAGCTCCCCTGAAACCGAGGCCTTTCGAGCATCGGCGATAACCAGGCGACCCGTGAAATTTCCATACTCCGAGAAAACACCGCGGGGCCCTTCTTCGGCAAATGTATCAAGCGTCTGACCAATTGAAAGCTGATCAAAAACAATCTCAACATCTTTCCCCATCGGCGCATGCCACACACCGGTCGGTTCACGCAGAGCCGACTCCACCCGCACGCGTCCAATATGCCCCGACACTTCACACTGCGAAAAATGAACGGCATTCTGAACGAGTAGTCGACTGAACAGTCCCTTGACCTCGGCCGCGCAATCCAACCACGCAAAGCGAGGCTTGAAACGCTCATTCACCATTCCGGACTTTCGCAAAAGCGGTGTCATCACCGAGAGCGGAAGATCCGCCACTGCAACACGCACTTCAGACTCAAGCTCCATTGCACCCGACTCCACCCGCACCGGATGCAGCTGCGCTGAGCCCTCAAGAGTTCCTTCGTTCAAGTCCGCACGGACATCGACCGAGATGTCCTGCGGACGCAAAGTGCCACTCACCAAAAATGGCGGCAGCGCCTCACCAAAGACCGTCGCCGGAGGGAACCGTACCCCTGTCGCGACCTCAAGATCATCGCCACTCCAAACAGCCGAAAAATCCTCAAGCACGACGCTCTTCATTCGATTTTCAAAAAACAGTTCAGCGCGATCAACGCGTAAGCCCCTAATCATCGCCTGTAAACGCTTTCGCATCTCTGGTTCGATTGTCGGCGCTGGAGCCGCCGGTTTCGGCACCTCAGGTACAGGCTCAACACGCGGCTGATCAGAGTTCGCCACCGCCGCAATGCTAACTGCCGCTGTCTCCACTTTTCGACAAGACGTCTTGAGCGTATCAAGATCAACGGTCAAATCCTCGACCTTCGCAAGAGCAACCACCGCCTCACCTTTCATCAGCGGCAACAAGCGAATCGGAACCCGCATTCGCTTCATCTGAATAGGCGCTGCGTCCTGGCATGACGGCGCCGTTCGCCACTCAACTCGCTCAAGTAAAAATGCGACCTCCGGCCACCAGCCATCAGCCAGCGACAACGAAGCCTCGGAGAAACTTAAGTTCTCTGCGATTTGCGAATGTTCGAGATTTTTACGCAAGAACTCGGTCATCCGGCGGCTCGATGTCGCTTGACGCAACACAAAGCCAAACAGAATCGAAATCACCAGCGTCACAACGAACCATCGAAAACCGTTCTGTTCAAAAACATCTTCTCGGTATCGACCCCGGTTCTTCAAGGACACTGGCTGTCTCCGTTACTCCGTCACTCGACCGTCATCTCGGATTTAGAAATTGGATTTTATTTAAACGAGAATCCCAGAATCTCGAACTCTTTATCGATCTTCGGACCACGCACTGTGACCACATCGCCAACTCGCTTACCGATGCAGGCACGTGCGATCGGCGACATGATCGAGATTCTTCCCTCTTTCACATCAGCTTCGTCCACACCGACGATTTGGTATGTGATCTTCTCGTCCGTCTCAGTATCAACAAGCTCAACGTGAGCACCAAACACAACGCGATCGCTCTTGATTGTCGCAGGATCAACAACCTCGGCACCCGCAATTTGGCCCTGAATTTCGGCCAGACGACCTTCAATCAAAGCCTGACGCTCTTTCGCTGCATCGTATTCGGCGTTCTCGCTGATATCTCCGTGGGCGCGCGCTTCTTCAATGGCGCGAATCACCGAGGGCCGCTCAACATGCATTAAGCGCTTCATCTCTTCCTCGAGTTTTGCTTTGCCACGAACTGTGATTGGCAACCGATCAGTCTTCATCGCTGACCCTTCTCCTGAACCACCAGACCCACTTGTCGCTGCCATTTGAACCTCACCCGACTTACCGACGAAAAGGCCTTAAACTAGCGAAACGACAGTGGATGTCAAGAGAGTGCAGGATGAATGAAAAGCTGTTCTAATGGAGGCATGAGTCCATCGAACAGTACCGGAAAAAGCTCCTTCTCAAACACAGCGCCCGCTAGCTTCCAAATTCTTGCCGGTGCCACACGCGATACCACAGTTTGGCTGACCACCCACCGGCAAGCCGACGGCGACGGGCTGGCCTGCGAAGCGGCCTTCGCCGCGGCGCTCCGCAGCCAGGGCATTAACTTTAAAACCATCAATTTCGAGGCGCCAGGCACAAAATACCAATTCCTCTTCGACGACACCAGCGGCCAGCCCGTTCCAGTGACCATCTTCGACCCCGACTTTGCTCCCAAGAAGCCCGATTTGATCGTCGTTTTTGATACCAATGACATGCGCCTGCTTGAGCCTCTCTCATCCTGGGCCAATGAACACGGCGTCCCCCGACTCATCATCGACCATCACGAAGAACTGCCCGCCTCGATCGCCTCGTCGCTGACTGAAACCTGGGTCGACAAAAAAGCGGCTTCCTCCGGTGAAGTGCTGCTCTCTCTCCTCGATCAATTGGGATGGACAATCGACAGTTCAATCGCAACAAGACTCTACGCAAGCCTCGTGTTTGATACACAGAATTTTCGATTCATTCGCGCTTCGGCGAATAGTCACACGATCGCCGCTCGCCTGCTTCCTCTGGTGAAAGATCCAGAGCGAATTCACGAGTATCTGCTCGCCAATCTGACGCCTTCGAAGCTTGGCTTCATGGCGCAAGGGCTTTCGCGAATGCGAATCGAAGCGGAGGGGCGCCTCGCCGTCGTCGTTTTGGAACGCGACATTTTTCATCGCTATGGCGCCGATCCGTCGGACTCAGGCGATGTCGTCGACATGGCTTTGAATGTTCACTCGGTCAAAATCGCGATGCTTCTTCGCGAGGAAGCACCCGGGCGCTGGAAGGTTTCGCTTCGCTCCAAAAAAGGCTTCAGTGTTCTCGAGGCCGCTGAGAATGTTTTTGGTGGCGGCCACCGCAATGCCGCAGGCGCCACCGTCACCTGGGAATCGCTAGCAACGAAAACGAACGCGGCACCGGACCCAAGCGCAAGCAATCTTCCTGTTGCGATCGAAGCTCGCTTGAAGCCACTGCTTCTTGAAGAAATTCGGCGGAATATGTGAAGAAGCCAGCAAGAACCGTATGCCCAGAAGCCGAAATTGTATGTCTCTGCAATGAGGTCACTCGAGGGGAAATCGAAAAAGCAATTCGCTCGGGCTGCGATACACTCAATAAAATTTACGATCGCACGCAGGCCGGCGTTGGCCCTTGCGGCGGTTCGTGCCGCAAGTTCATTGGCCCCATGCTCGATCAGTATTTACAAACTGGTGAATTTCCCAATTGCGCGATTCGCAAGAAAACCGGACGAACAAAATAGTGTCATCGAACTAGATCAGACGCTCGTTCAGACGATAGGCGATGAGCTTTTCCGTATCGGGCTTACACGTCCCACATGAAGTTCCGGCCGACGTGATCCGCGCCACCGACTCAATACTGTGACAACCTGAAATAATCGCGCGATCAACGACTTCAGTCGGTACGGCACGGCAGTGACAGAGTTCCGACTCCTGATACGGGAGCTGAAAACGCCCAACGGCCCTCAGGACCAATTCGCGCAAGAGGATCGCCGCATGATCAGCACCCGTCCAAACCGTCGGCCAACTCTGGTCACGATTGATCTGCGCCATGAGGCCACGGGCCGCTTGCTCAAAGCCCGAGCAGCCCGAGATCGCCGTGATCTTAATTTCTTTGATCGCTTGAGCCTCAAGCTCAAATTCGACGTCAATTTGATCTCGACCAAGAAATCTTACTTGTACAGTCTCGCGCTTTACCACGATCTTACTCTCTCAGAGAGGTGACATGACGATCAACCCAGCACTCGCCCTAAGTATAGCTGTGGCGATTTTGTCGCAAGCAGCCATTCTCATTCGGCTCGCTCAGGCTCCACCTTTGGCAATTCTGTTTTGGCGACTCGCCATTGCGTTTGCCGTCCTTCTGCCTTTCCAACGTCATTTTTTTCGGGAAGTGAGCAAACTGAAGGCTCGCGACTGGAGCCACTGGCTGCTTGCTGGCTTCTCATTTTTCCTGCACTTCTACTCTTTCTTTGTTTCCGTCCAACGAAGCTCCATTGCTGCAAGCAACATCTTGTTCTGCCTCAACACCGTCACCACCGCTGCGGGCGCCTGGCTGTTTTTCTCGCATCGCCTCAGTGCCCGCGTGGCATTTTCAATCGCTCTCGGCGCATCCGGAGTTGCGATGCTTTTCGCAAGTCCTTCGGCTCTCGCCGGCAGCGGCGACACGGTCGGACTTTGGAGTGGTGTGGGATCGGCACTCACATTTTCAATCTACATCTTGGTCGGCAAATCACTTCGCACAAAGTTGAGCAATCTCACCTACACGCTTGGACTCTGGCTCATCGCCATCGGCTTTGCATCTGTTGCGATGTTGATGTCTGCGACGCCATTTTTTTCATACAGCCCCGACTCGTGGCTCGCGTTCGGTCTTCTTGCACTCCTGCCAACTCTTATTGGACACGCCAC
>JAEUWE010000076.1 GCA_016791465.1 Pseudobdellovibrionaceae bacterium | reverse complement strand
AAAGCCAGCCTATTTTCACTTTTGAATCGCGAGCCGATCCTACTCAATCAGATCGCGACACTTTTTGGCGTCTCGCCCTGGGCGGGCCAAACGCTGAGCTCTCGCCCGGAGCTGTTAGACGCCTTTCTGCTCCGACAAGACTCGGCGCCTGTTCAGTCGATCGAACACGATATTGCCTATGAGAATCTGTCCGAGCGACGCCTTCTCGGTGAGCTCATTGCCGTGCTGCATTTTCTCGAAGATCAGAATCTTGACCCGTACTCGGCCAATCTCACATCACTGGCCGATTCCATCACGCAAGATGTGATGCAGCTTGTGACATCCGAGGTCGGCGGCGAAGCCCTCTCTCTCTTTGCACTCGGAAAATGGGGCGGGCGCGAACTTGGAGTTCGCTCGGACCTTGATTTCGTTCTTGTCTCACAAACAACACCAACAGACTCTCAGCAGAAAATCGCGCGGCGGTTTTTGAACCGCCTGACTGAAGCTCATCGTGGTGGCTCTATCTACTCTGTCGACATGCGCCTGCGTCCAAGCGGAAAAGCTGGGCCGGTCTTGATCTCACGCGAATCGCTGCAAGAACACCTGGCAACCAAAGCTGAAGCCTGGGAGCGCCAGAGTTGGCTTAGAGCTCGCTGCCTTCCGTCGATGAGCCTCGACCTCAATCCCCAGACGATTGTCCTAGGTCGCCCTTGGACCGAAGCCGACGAAACCCAAATTTCAGACATCGCCAGCCAGCTCTTCAAACCGATCAGCACCCAGCCAAAAGAAATCGATCTGAAACTCAGCCATGGCGGGCTCGCCCCGATTGAGTTTGCGATTCAGGCCGCTCTCCTTCGGAATGGACCTTGGCCGAGTGCCTCGCTTGATACCTCGACCAGCGGCATGCTTCACTTTCTAGAGGGGCATCGCGAACAATGGCGTTTGCATGGCGAAAATCTGAGCCGCTGCTATCAACACTTGCGCAAAGTGGAGCAGGCGCTTCGAATCGCTGGCGATCGTTCGGGCTCGAGGCTGCCTATTGTTGGAAGCGAAGTGCATCGTGTTGCACGGATGATGGGAGTCGAAAGTGAAACTCTCATCAAAGAGTTGATAGCAACGCTGGAAGAATCGACCGCGATTCTCTCGCGACTGAAGGAAGGTTCATGAGCCCATCGCGCGAACAGAACAGTACCCGCCTCACAGCTTCCCTGCCGGTCGTGCTCGCCGCAGCTCTCTCCATTTGCTCCCAATTGGCTTACGCACAAAGTCCGCCGGCACCGCCGCCAATAAGCGAAAAGTCCGATTCAGGATTTTCCGTACAAACGCCGCCACAACAACAGCCCCCAGCTCAACCCCAGCAGAATCAGCAACCTTTGATTCCGGTTTTGCCGATGCCCATGGGCAACTTAGGACAGCCTCAACCACCCCAGCAACAGCAGGGCAGTCGACCAAGTACATTTCTCGCTCCTGCTCCAAATCTTCCACCTCTTTCCGGTGTGTCAGAGGTGCAGGCCTACGACCCAGGCACAGAGCGACGTCCGACTTTGATTTTTAAAACCTCTGAAGGTGAATTCAAAGTGCGCTTCAACAAACAATGGGCGC
>JAEUWE010000157.1 GCA_016791465.1 Pseudobdellovibrionaceae bacterium | reverse complement strand
TTGAGGGTGAGACGCAGTTCGTATCAGAGGCCGATGCTCTGGCGGCATTGAAGTTTGGTCATAGCTCAATGATGGCCATCTTCGATGCGATCGATGAGCTTCGTGTTAAAACTGGCAGCAAGGCAAAACGTGCATTTACGCCGCCGGCAATTGATGCCGCATTTGAGGCGGAAGTGACGGCGTTCCTTGAGCCGAAGATCAACGCGGCTCTTCGCATTCGCGAAAAGATGGGTCGCTACAGCGCCGTTGATACAGCGAAAGCTGAGGCTGAAGAGAAATTCTTGAAGCCCATCACAGATGATAAAACCAAAGCGGCACGCACAAAAGAACTCGGCATGATCGTCGAGAACATTAAGTACAAAGCGGCGCGGTTGATGATTCTTGATGACAAGATTCGTATCGATGGTCGCGATGTGAAGACGGTTCGTCCGATTGCTTGTGAAGCGGCGATTTTGCCCCGAGCTCACGGCTCGGCTTTGTTCACACGTGGAGAGACGCAGGTTCTCGGTACTGTTACGTTGGGCACTGGTGACGACGAGCAGATGATTGATGCTCTCGGCGGCATGGTGAAAAAGAAGTTCCTCTTGCATTATAACTTCCCGCCGTTCTCGGTTGGCGAAACGGGCCGTATGGGGGGCCAGAGCCGTCGTGAGATCGGCCACGGAAACCTCGCTGAGCGTGCGTTGAAGGCGATTCTTCCCGATCAAGAGAAGTTCCCGTACACAATCCGCATCGTGAGTGAAGTTCTTGAGTCGAACGGTTCATCATCTATGGGTACAGTCTGCTCAGGTTTGATGGCGCTTCTTGATGCCGGCGTTCCCGTTAAGGGCAATGTCGCTGGTATCGCGATGGGTTTGATCAAAGAGGGTGATCGCGTTGCGGTTCTAACCGATATCCTCGGTGACGAAGACCATCTTGGAGATATGGATTTCAAAGTTGCGGGAACGCGCGAAGGAATCACGTCGCTTCAGATGGATATTAAAATCGACTCGATCTCGTTTGCCGTTATGGAGCAAGCGCTGACTCAGGCGAAAGATGGCCGCTTGCACATTCTGGGTGAGATGGAAAAGACCATCTCGCGTCCTCGCGGTGAGATCAGCCAGTACGCTCCGCGTATTGAGACGATCAAGATTAAGCCAGAGAAGGTGCGCGAAGTTATCGGCGCTGGAGGCAAGGTCGTAAAGGGCATTATCGAGGAGACCGGCGTTAAGATCGATATCGAAGACGATGGAACGATCCACATCGCGTCGGCTGATCCAGAGAAGACCAAGAAGGCCATTGCGATGATCACAGCGATTTGCGCGGAGGCCGAAGTAGGCAAGGTGTACTCGGGTCGTGTGGTGAAGATCACAGACTTCGGTGCCTTCGTTGAAGTGATGCCAAATACACAGGGCCTTCTGCATATTTCAGAGATCGCACATGAGCGTATTCGCCAGGTGACAGATGTTCTGAAAGAGGGTGATCTTATTGATGTGAAGGTTCTTGATATCGACCGCGCTGGTCGTATTAAGCTTTCGCGCAAAGCGATCATCACGCAGTAACCCGGATGGGAGGGGACTGGTTTGGCTTCCTTTCCCTGGAATCGTTATCGATTTAAAAAGACAGTGTTGTCGAACGGCGTAAGGGTCGTGACGGAAAGTCACCCGAATGCCGTTGCGGCTTCTGTCGGCCTTTTCTTTTCAAAAGGAACACGCGATGAGGCTCCCGATGAGGCGGGCCTGGCTCACTTTGTTGAGCACATGGTGTTCAAAGGCACGAAAAAGCGATCGGCATTTGAGATCTCACGTGACATGGAAGCGGTCGGCGCGGATATCAACGCCTACACATCGCGTGAAACGACGTCATTTGTGGCGTTTGGTTTGCCTGAGCATTTAGGGCGATCGATCGAAGTGCTTTGCGATCTGGTTTCGCGTCCGACGTTTGCAAAAGACGACGTTAAGATGGAACGCGATGTTGTCATTCAGGAGCTTCGCTCAAGCGAAGACACGCTTGAAGACTGCGTGTACGACCGTCACTTGGAGCGTGCGTTTAAAGGGACTCCCTTGGCAAAGCCAATCTTGGGGTCGATCGAATCGATCACCGGAATTACACGCGAGCGAGTGCTCCGATTCTATCGTCGGCAGTACGTGCACCAGAATCTTGTGGTGGCGGCAGCAGGGCGTGTCGATCATGACGAAGTCTGTGCTCACGTTGAAAAGTGGCTTGGCGAAATCAAGGGGCGCCCGAGACAGGGGCTTCCTGCGGGAACACTCGGCGAGAATCTCGAGGCGCAGCCGTTTGTACAGGTTTTGAGACGAAAAGCTGAGCAGGCCCACATTGTTTTGGGAGCTCCGAGTCCAAGCTTTCGAGACAGTCGGCGTTTTGAAGCGATGGTTTTAAACGGCATTCTCGGGGGCGGCCTCACGTCTCGGTTGTATCAGGAGATTCGCGAACGACGTGGACTCGCTTATGCGACGTATTCTCAGCTCTATTCATTTGTCGATTCTGGCACGCTTCTTATGTACGCGGCGACGGAGCCGGCAAAAGCACCAGAGACATTTGAAGTCGCAATGGATGAAATTGGAAAGCTTCGCGTGAAAGGGTTTAAGCGCGAGGAAATGCAGATCGTTCAAACTCAGGTGCGCGCATCGACGATACTTGGTTCTGATGATCCGGAAAGTCGAATGCAGTCCATCGGAATCAATGAAATCGTCTTTGGGCGGTATCGGCCGATTGGTGAGATCTTAAAAGAGTTTGATCGCGTGAAACCTGATGCGGTGATGGCTCTCGCGGAAGAGTCGTTAAAGCCAAGTACGCTTGGCATTACACTCATGGGGCCGTTGCCGGAGAAGCCAATGCGTGAGTGGCTTGAAATTCAGCGAGAAAAAGCAATCAGCAGGAAGACGCTCAATAAGGGTGTATCGAAAAGCAAGAGGAGGAGATCGTAATGGGTTTTTCAAAAATTGAATTGAAAGTGAAGACGCTTCCCCACTTCAAAGGCGAGCTTCCTCGCTATGAAACGGTTCACGCTTCTGGACTTGATGTACGTGCGGCTTTGAATGAAGTCGTTGTTTTGCAACCGATGGCGCGAACGATGATTCCAACAGGTCTTTCTTTTGAGATCCCACCTGGCTATGAGATTCAGGTTCGTCCGCGTAGTGGCCTTGCGGCCAAGCAGGGCGTGACGGTTCTCAATACTCCGGGAACAGTCGACGCTGACTATCGCGGTGAAGTAAAAATCATCCTGGTGAACCTCGGTGAGCACACCGTGGAGATTCGCGATCAGGATCGAATTGCGCAGTTGGTACTCTGTCCAGTGATGCAGGCCAATCTCGTCGTGACGACGGATTTGACGGAGACGGCGCGCGGGGCGGGGGGGTTTGGGTCGACCGGCGTTCGTGCCTAACCTAAACTGGCTCACCAGCGTGTGGGTTTTGTAGAGCGTTAATAAGTCCGGCGTTCGAAACAGGCCTGGTGTAGTTCACACCGGGCTTTGTTTTGAGAGCTGCTCGAGGTCTTGCCTTCATCTTGCTTTGCCCAGGGCTCATGGAGCAACGCTGTCCTCACTGCGAAAGCCAGAACACTCAAGCCCATGGGCGCTATCGCAGACTCTCGGATGGC
>JAEUWE010000096.1 GCA_016791465.1 Pseudobdellovibrionaceae bacterium | reverse complement strand
TTTTGCGTCAGCAGGCGGTGGGGTTGGTGTTGGTGTGGGTGCCGCAGCGTTGGGCGTTTTGGTCTTCGCTTGCTCTAGGAGTGCGGCTTCAAGACGCGTTCGAATTTTGTCTTGATCGAAGACAACCGCGACGATGTCGCTCTGGGCTTGGCCTGACTTGCCGGTCGATTGAATGCGAAAATTTGTTTCTGGCTCAAAGACCAGGGGGATCTTGCCGCCGTCGGCAGTTTCGAATGGATTGCCGTTGATGCCGATGGAGTTGAGGTAGCCGACAAACTCAGCCTCATCTTTGAAAGGACCGCGTTTGGGATCTTTTCGATCATTTAAAATCCGTTCGACACGCTCGGGAGTGAAGGCGGTGCCAAAGGCAAAAAAGACTTCTTTTGGGGCCTGATTGACGTTGATGCCTTTGGCTCCATAGAGCGTGAGTGACGGTGCAAGGATCGAGTAAAACTCATCCGTCATTCCACTGACCTGATGAAGCTCCTCAAGCGACTTCAGCGGTTGGTTGGGGGGGAGCTCGCCGGTATTGTCTTCGCGGCTATAGAGCGAGCCCTCGTCGCCACCGTTTCGACCTTCTTTATCGGCGTCAATCCAGTCAGCGATATTGTTAATGAGTTCTTGAAAGTTGACGCCCCGATGTCTTCGGCCAAATTCCTCGTCGTTCTCCATTCGTGAAGTGAAGATCTGAAGAATCTGGTTGTTTGCTGCTTGTGCCATAATTTTCGATGGCGAACCGAGGTCATTGATGTCGATCTTCGCACCTTCGGATTCGATGGTTGCAAAGTAGCTCGCCTTGATGGCGCTCATATCCGAGTTCTTAACCGCTTTTTGAATCTGGTCCTTGTCGACGGCGGAAGCCTCCTTTGGAATGGGGGGAGGCCAGAGAAATGGTTGTCGCCAGATTTCATCGAGGATGGTGGGGTCTGGGAGCATTGCTCCGGCCATGGACTGCGCTTGTTTGAAAATGTGGATACGCATAAGACTCATCTCAACACCGGCGCGAGCGGCCCAGTAGGCGCGAACGCGATTGACGGCTTGGGTTGTGACGACGTACTCGACGCTGGTTTCGTACATAATTTCAGTCGCGATGACCATGAGAAGTGTTGTCGCAAAAAGCGCGAGCATCAGTGCAGCGCCCGTTCTGGCGCGCAGGATCTGAAAAGAGCGTGAGCTTTGAAGGGGAGTGAAAAAACGGCGCCAATTTGACTTTCGCTTCACTTCTGCGCTCCCGCGGGCGGGGTTTGGGGCTTTCCAAGCGTGCCGGCTTCGGTGTTGGACTTATTTTCGCTGGGGTCGATGTTGTTGGTGAAGCGAATCGGCGCCAGCATTGTCATCGCATAGGATTTTGACTTTGGATTATTTTGGTCGTGAACAGCCAAAGTGACTTCGACTGCGTCCGGGAAGTTTCCTTTTTTATCGGATTTCGTAGAGTCCCATTCGTCGACAAAGTCTGTTTGCCCAGCTTCGATATAGCGCAGTTTGAAAGTGGTGACGTTTTGCAGGAGGGCAACTGAGTTTTCGTCGCGGGAGAGACTATCGATTTTGAATTCAGTATCAAGAACGGTTTTTTCGGTTCGAACGAGACAGCGCGACTGCGACTGTCGTTTGCCTTCAGATCGGCAGTTCTGCAGCGAGTAGGATATCTTTGCTTGATCACTTTCCTGTGCGTCCATAAAGCGCCGAACATGATTTTTGACTGTAAAAAGCAGGCCATCGCCAGTGCCGACAAAACCAGTGAGCTGTCGAGGGGTCGGCATCGGTGTTGCTGATGCGAGCGGGTCAGGAGCCTGAGCTTGATCGCTTTTTGAGCCGTCGGCGGGTGCGGCGCCATCAGTCGGAGGCGTGGCACCGTCGGCGGGGGCTGTAGTCTCAGTTTTCTTCTCGGCTGCTGATTTTTTTCGGAGCTCAAGAATTTGATTGTAGGTCGAAACGGTGAAGTCGCGATGGTGAAATGCCGACGCGATGTCGCCTGCGATGAGTCGCATC
>JAEUWE010000054.1 GCA_016791465.1 Pseudobdellovibrionaceae bacterium | reverse complement strand
TCTTTTTGATATGTCTTCTCTTTTTAAACAACAGCCATCTTTCGAAAGGTGGATTTCACAATGACGAAGCTCTTGCTTTCAATCGCGGTATTGATTGGCGCCGTTTCGGCGCAGGGTGCGCGGTCTGATTTTGGGACTGGGCTGGCTCGCGTTCGGGACTTCAAAACAGTGATGGATGGACTTCTCTATCGGGGTGGATCGATTGGTATGAAGCCCTTGAATCAAGCGCAGCTCCAGATGCTTTGCCAAAATGGTGTGAGCCACGCTGTTTATCTTTACGATACGAACTTTGTTCCGACAGCTGATGTGTCATGCACAATGACCAACGGGCAGCCCAATACAATCAAGTACACGATGAATCGGTTTCTGAGTCCATCGGCCATGAAGCAGGTGATGCACTCGATTCATGAGTCGATTGAACACGGCGACCGTGGATCCGTTTTTGTTCATTGTTGGAATGGCTGGCATGCGAGCGGTGAGATCGCCGCGCAAGCGTTGAAGCAGTTCTGCGATTACTCGGATGAACAGGCCGCGGAATACTGGAAGAACAATATCGGCGACCCTCAGAATTTGCCGAAGTATGGTCGAGTGGTCGCGCGAGTAAAGGCATTTCAGCCCTATCCGCAATTCAAGATCAGTCTCAAGCGCCAAGCGGAAGTTTGCCCGCGGCCTTAACCCTTCAGGTTTTTAAACAGCGCGATGATTTTGGTCGGCGAAGAAAAGCCGATTGAACCCAGATAGCGGGCGATGGCGGGGCCTCCGCTGGCGATGACCTCGAGATAACCTCTGGTCAGAAGTGCGCCGAGACCGGTTTTTCGTTCAACGCGAATGGTGCCGGCCAGCATTTCTTTGATGACGTTGATTCCGATATCGGCAACCTCATCCTTCGTTCCTTTTGCCAGAACCTCGACAGTTTCGGGTTGGATGTGAAAAACGAAGTCAGGCCGAATGGCCTCTCGACGCTCGACCTGAATTAGATCATCGCGGCGAAACACCGTACAGATCAGGCTGCCGCCAATCCGAACCTCTATTTCTACATTTTCCCGCAGCGGCCGCAGGGCCAACTGCGGCGCTTTGCGCTGAGTGAAAAACTCGTTCAATGCCTGAAATGCGATCTCGGTGGACATCAAATTCAGACTATCTGGAGTGCGGGCTCTGGTGGCCAATCAACTCGTCGTGTCAAAATTCTCTAACTTGTGGAATTGACCATTTTTTCTCGAACAGCCTACACTTTCCGTCATGAGTTTCTTCGACAGAGTCTC
Source organism: Pseudobdellovibrionaceae bacterium (assembly GCA_016791465.1). GTDB lineage: Bacteria > Bdellovibrionota > Bdellovibrionia > Bdellovibrionales > JAMPXM01. Next base: position 3,121 of record JAEUWE010000054.1, on the reverse strand, counting down.
CGACTATTTTTCGCACGACCTCGCCATTGACCTCGGCACTGCCAACACTCTCGTCTACGCCAAGGGTCACGGGATTATTCTCGATGAGCCGTCCGTCGTTGCTGTACAAAAAAACTATCGCGGTATGCAGAACCGTGTTCTTGCCGTCGGTAAAGAGGCGAAAGAGATGCTCGGACGAACTCCGGGATCGATTGTTGCTATTCGACCGATCAAAGACGGAGTCATCGCGGACTTTGAGGTCACGCAACAGATGCTTCGTTATTTTATTTCCAAATCGACTGGACATAAAAAATCGTTCATTCGTCCACGCATTATCATCTGCGTGCCCTACGGGATCACACAGGTTGAGAAGAAAGCCGTTAAAGAATCGGCGTTCTCTGCTGGTGCGCGCGAAGTGTATTTGATCGAAGAGCCGATGGCGGCGGCGATCGGGGCGGGCCTCCCGATCACTGAGCCCATCGGCAATATGGTTGTCGATATCGGCGGCGGTACGACCGGAGTTGCCGTTATTTCTTTGAACGGCATCGTCTATTGCAAATCGATCAAAGTGGCGGGTGACAAATTTGACGAGGCGATCGTTAACTACGTGCGCCGTCAGTTCAATCTTCTGATTGGCGAACAGTCAGCTGAGAAAATCAAAATGCAAATCGGCAATGCGTATCCTTTTGAGGAAGAGCGCGTGATGGAAATCAAAGGTCGTGATCTTGTTGCCGGTGCACCAAAGACAATCGAGATCACATCGTCGCAAGTAAACGATGCTCTGATGGATCCGTTGTCAGAAGTTGTCGATGCTGTTCGCACAGCGCTTGAAAAGACTCCGCCAGAGCTGGCGGCTGATATTGTTGATAACGGTATCGTGCTCACGGGTGGCGGAGCGCTGCTTGCGAACCTCGACATTCTTTTGCGCGAACGCACGGGGCTTCCGGTGACGATCGCTGAAGATCCTTTGACTTGCGTCGTGCTTGGTTCGGGCAAAGCGCTCGACCAATTCGATCTTTACAAACAGGTTTGCTCTGATTGAAACAAGCCGAGCAATTACGGGTCCGTGACATTGGGTTGTTCTTTCTCCTCGGCCTTATGGACGAGAGAACGGCGCTCACTGCCGCAGGCCGGGTGATTGCCCAGCTGAAGGCGCAATACGGAGACAGTTTTCAATCTGTTCCACCCGTTGTTTTGATTCGTTCCTGCCGTGCCTCATGGAAGGCTTTTCGTCGAACCGTTCCGCGCAATCAGCCAGTCGAAATTCCACAGGCTGCGTGGGTATTGCCGTCGTCTCCTCGTGAAATCGATATTACGGCCTGGGGACGATATCAGAAGGACGCCTCCGATGACGATGTGATGGCGCTGCTGTTTTCTCACGTCCTTGGATTTTCAGATACGGATTTGGCCGAAGGTTTTCAAACGTCTGTTGGAACGATTCGATACCGACTCGGTAAAGGTGTGAGACAGCTCGGGCTTGTTGTTCGCGGAGGATCCGCAACATGAGTCAGGATCCAAAGACAAACAAAAGAAAACTGACGCCATTTTTGGCGCACGAGATGCTTTATGACTATGTCACAGGTCATCTCGATGCCGAACGTCGAGTTGCTATCGAAGAGTTTATTAAAACGGATCGTGAGAGCCAAAATCTCATCGATGCCATCAAGCGGGGAATCGCATATTCACAATCTCTTAGAGAGATACAGCTGAGTGCCGCGGCCCTTGCCGAACTCGAGCAAGCCGAGAATCTCGTTTCAATATCGAAGCGATTGGCGAGATGGTCCTCCTGGCCAGATTCATTGCGCTGGTCGATTATCGCCGTTGCAATCTCGGCCTGCACGGCCGGCATTATGGTATTGATTCCATGGAAGTCGATTCCGCTCTTTTCGCCAGGTGCTTTGCGAGACGAGAACACGGTGGAAATTGCTCGGATCGATGCAAAGCGCGGAAATCAAAATGACGCGAATCTTGTCGGCGGAGCTCAGGCGGACCTTGCTGATGAAAGCGAAGCCGACTCAAATGCGACCGGCGATCAGTCAGGCGATGAGGAATTTGCAGAAGAATCTTCGGGTCAGGTGCGTGTTCCTCCTGCGGGCCAGCCGGAGCCTCTAAAGGTTTCACCGCCGAGCACGCCTCCCCCCATAGCTGTTGCGGTGGCCAAGCCTTCTAGCGGTACGGCGCCTGTAATACCCAAACCGGTGACGGCAGTTGCTGTTCCGACTCCGGCGACTGCGACGCAGCCGACGGCGGCGGCTCGAGGGCGAGGATTTGTTTACCGCGCGTTTATGACCTTATCGGATTTGGAAACGGCGGCCCCGAAAATCACTCAACAAGTGAAAGAGCTCGGCGCGGAGAAGGCCGGCGAAGTTGAACTTGGCTGGAAGCGCGGAACGGGACGTTACTATCACTTCACGATGCCGGAGGCGAACGAACAGAAATTGCTCGAGGCTCTGCGGGCCTATGGTCCGGTTCGAATTTCGAAGGACCCTCATCCTCGTCAAATGCCCGAGGGAGAGGTTCGCTTTATTCTTTGGATTGAATCGGGCGCTTAGCGGTTTAACGTGGCTTCGCGATCGCAGTTCTTTTGTCGGGTCGAGTTCATCACCCAAGAGATCGAATCGTTACTCGAATGCCCACTTACCTCATAAAATAGAAGGGCATGTCGAATCGCCTTCGCCGCCCCAAACGATCTCTTCGCACGATTCTTTTGATATGGTTTCTCTTGTTATCGCTCGTTCCGCTGATGTTTGTAACGGGCTACTCGCTCGTTAAGTACGAAGAGGCTATCGACAACGAGCTCGTGCAGCGACTGCGGTCGAACTCGAGGGAGGTTTCCACAACTCTCGTGGATTACGAGCACTACCTGAGCGGCCGTCGTGGGCGTCTGCGATCTGATGCCCAGCTTCTATTTCATCTCTCGACAGGAAACATCAGTCAGGTGCGCGATCTCACGCCAGGCCTTATTCGAGGTACGTTGCTGACAGCTGTGAGCTTATTTGACCGAGACGGACAGCAGGTGTCGGTTCTAACGTTGGCGTCTGCAAATGAAGGTAAGATGCCGATTACACCCGATCCACCAGTGTACCTGAGCGACGCCTTTCGAAGCGCGCTTGAACGACAGGGACAGGTTGCGATTGCCGAT
>JAEUWE010000517.1 GCA_016791465.1 Pseudobdellovibrionaceae bacterium | reverse complement strand
CGACAATTGGCCGTTATTGATCTCTTTGAACTTCCCATTCAAGCGTTGGCGATCAAACTTGTTGAAAGCAGTCAGCAAGCATTTCGTGAGGCGGCAGAGGATCGTGAGCGTCAGAGTGCGGCAGGGCACTATGAAGCGGACTACTCTGATCGTTCACTTGATGCGTTGGTGGAGCGTAGTCGTCGATCAAACGACGACTACTACTGGTGAGAGGCTCTCAATTAGGACGCCACTTTGGCGCGTGCGCTGCGGGCCTGTGACGCCACCGAGGCGTTTCGCGCGGACTCAAACTTTTCAATCTGACCGATAAGCCGATGCAGATCGACACGTGTCGAGTAGTAAACGGGGTCTTGTTCTTTGAGTAGGCGCGCGATCTCTCCAAGGGCATAGAGGCCTGAAGCGCGTTTCGCGTCATCGTCGACGGAATCAAGAATCATCGAGTTCAGTTTGGAGAGAATCTCTTTCGTCAGTTCGCGGCTTCCGGCATGGACAAGTGCATTGGCGGCAACGCGGTTGTTCGTGCTTGTGAATAGCTTCGGTATAGGGCGGGCCTTCGGGTTGACTTTGAGAGTGCGCAGTACTTCGACCGTGTTGGCAACGGTGCGCGGATCTTTGGCGTCAAGAAAGCGCTCCAGGCGCTCAGCCTCTTGCTCAAGAATATCGTCAGTCGGAACGAGGTGTGGAAACAGCATAATGATCGCTGATACGAGCTTGATCCATTCTGGGCTGTCTTTACTTCGTTCGCCAGCATGTTCAAGCCAGCTGATCAGAGACGGCGCAAGGCGATAGTGAACGCGATAGACATTGAGCGACTTGAGTTCGGCGACAAGTGCGAGCTGCATTTCAAGATTGAAGGTCCTCATCTGCGCAATGGCTTCTTCGATCGTCTCAAGCAGAGCTCGATCGGAACGGTGAGTCTGGAGGAACGTGAATCCGGCCGTCTTGACGGCGGCCAGATGGAACGAAATCGGTTCATCTCCGAGCCAGCGGTGGAGAGAGACTTTTTCGCTATAGCCTTTCAATTCGAAGGCGCCGACCGGTTCGAATTGTCCGCGGTTTGAAACGTTGTTGAGATGCCGTTCGGCGAGATAGAGCGTGTTGTCTGTTTTCTCGGTTACGGTTGAAAGAATGCGGACCGTCTCAATGAGAACGCCACCAGAAAGCGAGAAGCCGTCGACCTGCTGCGCGAATCGCAAAGTTCCATGCGCGAGCGCTGACTTGACGGTGAAGGGATGGCCCTCTGCAGTGGTTTTGGCATTGAGCTCTTTTGCAAGGTTGTGAATATCGCGGACGGTGTAGATGCTAGTTTGAATCGAGCTGTGCGGCGCCTCGTCTTTGAAGTAGTAGATCACTTCGTCGCCGACAAATTCATAGATGAGGCCATCATAGCGGGAAACGATTTCGGTAAGGCCTTCGAAGAAGCTATTGATGTGCTCAGCGAAGCGATCGCGATAGGGGCTGTTGAAAATCGTCGAGAATCCGTTGATGTCTGTTCGAACCAGCGTGCACTCAAAGGTGTAGGGCGGTTCTTTTCCGCTGAAGATTTCTCTCTGCAGAGCCGGCAGGACTTGTTTTGTGAGTTTGAGATTGTCGTGCTTGAGGGCGAGCTCTTGATTTTGGAGACCGCGGAGGCCGGCCGAAATGGCCTGCAGGTCAGCTGAGTGCGTGCGATTGGGATCAGTCTGAATTCGGCCTGTGGTTTCGATTTCTTTTTTCAGTCGCTGCAGGTCGCGCGTGTGAAGCCAGAATGCGCCCGCTGCCAGCGAGATGAGAATCAGGATGTCTTGAATCAGAACTTTCCACAGGTCGGATTTGAAGATCGTGTCGATGATGTTGGGTGTTGCACGTTTGTCGATTCCGAGCGTCAGCATCGTGTCGTCGGCGAGCATCTGCGTTCGTTCGCTGAAGTTTGCGTCGATGTAGTCTTTTCCGGCCCGCGCTTTTCGAACGCTATAGGGAGTATCGATCGCGAGATCGTCGCGGATGGGCCTTGAGTAGGCGAGGAGATTGTTTCGATAGACGAGAAAGTAGCTGATGTCTTTCTGTTCCAGTGCCTCTGCGAGCATCGCGTCGAGTTCTGGCTCGGCGCCAGCTCGATAGAGTTGCTCAGCAAGGCTGATGTAGAGTTTGAGTTTTTTCTCGCGTTCGAATGTGAGCTTTGCGCGATTGTCTTCGATATCCATGACGAGCGAGAAGGGAAGATAAATTGCCGTGGTGAGACTGACCGCGATCAGCACGAGCGCGAAGAGCGAGAGTTTCCTTTTTTTGCCAGGGCTGCTCGACGCGGTTTCGGGGAGCATTTGCTATGGCTCCGTTCGTGTTTGGACGAGACGATCGAGGTCTTTTCGATAGACAAAAGTCGTCTGCGGCTTGATCGCTCCGTGTGGACGCTGTTCGTGATCGCGAATTTGAATTTGATGGCGTGCAAGAGCCTCGGTGAACTCCTGCTTTCCCAGCTCGTCGTAAACGCGGCGATAGGTGGCGAGCAGGAACTTTGTGAGCTCTTGCTTAGTTGCCGACTTGAAGTTGAGGCCTTGGTTTTGCGCTTGTGCGGCCGGTTGGCGTGGATTTGGTTGCGCTTGTGTGGCCGCCGTGATTGTGGGTGTCGTCGCGCTTGAAGCGAAGCGGCCTTTTGGGACCGGAGCATCGGCGCTGTCGATGCCGATTTTTTCAGACGACC
>JAEUWE010000508.1 GCA_016791465.1 Pseudobdellovibrionaceae bacterium | reverse complement strand
TCATCAAAGTGTGTTCCGATACAGGCAAGCCAAGACTTCGCCCTGCTGCGTCGCGCGGCGCCAAGATTCCCCTGTTCTTCTAAAAGTAAAACTGCAGGCCAAGCCCCGGGAGCAATTGCCAAGGAAGCTGTCTGTCCTTCTGAAACGGCATCGCTTCAAACGCGACCTGCAGACGAAGTCGTTCAAAAAGCGTGAACGAAAGCCCGGTCCGCACAACAGCACCTCGACAACGGAGCGGCGCAAAGCGCTCCGTTTGGCAGAGTCCATCGCCTGCCGATTCAGCAAACTTGTAGCCACCGCCGAGCTGAAAGCGCGCTTGAACGTAACTCGAAACGAGATCGCGAGGCTCCCACTCGACATCCGCAAATGGCGTGAGCACCGCACGGCCACCGTCGGGGCCAAACCAAGCGCTGAGATTTTCAACGCCAAGACCAAGCCTCATGCGCGTGCGCACAGCCCCCTGATCATCCAACAATGTCGACGTTTCAACTGTGGCCTGTGGACCAAGTGTCACCGCAAAATCGTTTTCAATGGGAAGTGGCTCGATGACATTGAGCGCGAGCGGCCCAGCCGTTCGAAGAATAAACGCATCGGCCATCGACTGCGACTTTGCGAGATGAGAGACCGCCTTGATTGCCTCGGTCTTGATTCGCGCTGGAGCTCGCCACGCCTCATCACCACTCAAGCCAAGATCGCGGTACTCATAGCGCTCTCTCGCCAGCCACTCCGTCATAAACGAAAAGTCCGTTCGCTTTGCATGAAGCCGAGCAGACGCCAAGCGCGCCAAAAGAACAAAACTTCGATCAGAAGTCCCGGCGCATGCACCACGTCCGTGCGATGCCGCTGGAGTGCCGAGAATCTCATCGAGACAACTGAGTTTTTTAGCATCTTCAGACGCTCCTTCAAACTCCGGAAATCGCATCTCTTCGCCAACTGCGACGACACCTCTTCGCAGATTCTTTCTAAGTGAAGTCGTAAAATACTCGCGAGCCTCCCAAAGGCCGAGATAAAAATCAAAAGAGCGGAAATCGCGTTCAAAAAAACCGTAAAATCCCAATAGCGAATCCCCCATCCGCGGCACACTGTTTTTGGGTGCAGCAATTTGAGACTCCAATGCCGGTGCTTGCTCGAGCAGTAAGGCCGAGTCCTGGTTTCGTGCTGGGCCAAAGAGCCCGTCAAAAATACTCGGCAAAACAGAAAAAGCTCGCGACTCTGTCATTTCGCGTTTGGACTCATCTCGCACGTAAGTCACAGCACTGAGATCAGAATAAAAATACAACAAGCGGTTTCCGACCTGACTCTCGCCACCGGAGCCTGGCACTTCTCGCCACGTCAGACGCCCGCAAGAGTCGTCAGTCAGTCCCATACGCGAAATCTTCTCCGCAAATGCGAGCGGCTTATTGTCGAAGATGCCACCGTCCGCAAATGCGGCGCTTGCCAGCTCCTCCTTGGGACACTGGAACGGCAGATCAAGATGCGACCATCGTTCTGTTTGCCCAGCGACACAGGTCCGAAGCTCCGCCGGTTGAAACGCCACGGGAAATGCGGAACTTGCAAACAGAACCTGCTTCAGTGTCTGAAAATTTTGTGCGTCGTTGCCGGCCTCAAGATCGACGAGCATCGGCTTTGGAAACAGTGCTGGATTCACATAGTTTGTGAGCCGAGGAGGGCGCCCTGGCCCCTGACCACGCACACGAAGGGTCACCTTTTCTCCTCTGCGCGAAAACCCAATACTCGACATATCCTTGAATGGCTCAACGCGAGTCACTGAAAATCCAAGTACCACATCGCACGTGGAAGAAATCCCCGCCTTCCACTTCGCCTCAAGTTCGCTTGCGATACCCTCAAACGCCTTCGGCGAAAGAAGCGCACCACTCTCACCATTCACCGGTAAGAGCTCTTTGGCTTTAAACCCAACCCACATTTTATAAAACGCACTTTGCGATGGGCGCAGGTCTTCGCTGCCACAAACGGAAAGCAGCGCAAGCAAAGCGTTGAGCGCGCCGGCCGATGAGCCTGTCATCAATCGCGTTTGAAAGAGTTTTGGATTTTCACGAAGTATGAGACTTGAGTAGTAAAGCGAACCCGCTTGATAAGCGCCAAGAGAGACTCCTCCACTCAACGTCAACGCGACGGGCATGACTGTTCGCGAGTTCTCACAGGTGAGCTCCTGGCCAGTCGCGTGGGACATCGGAATGAAGACTCCGAACACCCAGAGAAGCACAATCTGTTGAAATTTTCTAAACCCCTTGGCGTCCACAATTCTCTTTTCGGAACAAGCACTTAACAACGTTATCTGAGACCTCCGGGTGAATGATTTTCACGACCTTTGGACCTGACGATTGCACCTCGTTGCGCAACGTGTCATAACCGTCTCGCCACTTTCAATGGCCCTATAAGGGAGAGACAAAAAATGAAGACCACCCTGCGCCGCACGCTTGCCACCCTTGTGACCCTCGTGGCCACAGGCCTCTTAGGATCGACAGCTTCTGCTGACGAGCAAGTCAGCTCGCTTCTCTTCACTTGTAACCTGAGCTTCAAAGCCACCGGCAAATCGATCTACGTCGGCGTCGGCTATACAGATGTCGAGGGTTCTGGAACGATCTCCTGCTACGACCTTTTGACCGGCGCCACTCAACACCTTCCCGTCAAAGTAAAGGCTCGCGGCCCAGGAGCAGGATTGGGAGTCACAGGGCTTGTCCTATCAGGTGCAGCAACCGGCGTTGGTGTCACAAAAGGTCCCGAGAATCTCTTGGGCCGCTACGGGATGATTCGCGGCAATGCCGCCGTTGGAGTTGGCGCCGCGGGCGGCGTCGCACTTCGACTCAGCAACGGCTCTGTCACAATTGATGTGAGTCTTGAGGCACAGAGTGGCCTTGGCGCCGGAGTTGATTTGCTTTGGATCGATATTGAGAGCGACGGATCGGTCCGCACCGAGCTCGCTAAAGCTCCAGCCGCGCCGGTGATTGCTGCTCCAGCAACACCACAACCGGTCCGTGTGAGCGCCTCGAAGACCATCTATCTTTCTGAAGGCCAACCCCTTCAAATTATCGACAGCCAGGGACGCGTGCTGCAGACGATCTATCTCAAACCCGCCCGCCCCTAAGGGATGACCGCAAAAGCCTTAAAAAGCAAAACACCGTTCGGATGCCGAACGGTGTTTTGTATTTTGATGAAGGCCAAGAATCACTGACAGCGGAAGAACTGACACGTTGGAACTTCGAAGTCGCCGAGAGTCCCAGCTGCACCAGGACGTGTGCCATCGTAGCGAACGCTGTTGTCGTAGCTGATTGTTCCACGAAAGACGTTTGAATTGAAGCTACCGTCCATCGTCACAGTGCCCGTCGCACCCGTAAACCGAAGATTGACGGTGTTACCCGAAACCGTACCTGATGCCTGGTTATAGTCAAAAGCGAAGGGCTCAACCTTTTTCCCATCCTGCGCCGTACGACCTGTGTACTCGTCATAAACTGCGATGACCAATGCCGAATCCGATCGAACATTCATGCGCGTGCTCGAGCTGACGTTGAGTGCTCCAGACTGAAGCTCCACTTTGCCCGCGATAAACACACCGGTTCCGTTCGCGTCAGCCGATACAAAACCGACATAATCAGCCGGTGCCTTTGCATCGACAAGACCAACCACGGCCTCTTGGAAGAGATCTTGATTGCCAGGTGAAAACACCCAGCCGTTGAGCGTTCTGCCATTGGCAAGCGCTGCCGAACCTGTCGGAGATACTCCGCGACCTGATGTGGTGATCGGTGTCGCACCATCCTGTTTTGTACATCCGCCGAGAACGGCGAGTGCAAACGCAGCAACTGTGATCTGGCGAACAAGCTTGGTGAGTTCCATGGGAACCTCCTCTTCATTGAAGAGGTAGGGCAAGCTCTGGGCCAGCTCTTCTCAAAGCAAAGGGCCACACAGGAGCTCGTTCAATTGCTCAATACCAGAGCTGCCGCTTCAAGCCTACAGCTGTCAAAAGCTTGTTCAGCACCGTCTCAATTTGAGACGGTGCTCGGCTCCCCAGGAGATCCACTAGTAAAAGCGCTTTTCGCTCTTCGCCATGTGATTGAGCGAAGTACACGGCTTAAAGCGTGCACCGTACTTGCTCGCCAAAACCTCAAGCTCATCGCAAATCACTTTCGCCCCGACCGTATCCGCGTAGCGCAAGAGGCCGCCCCGGAACGGAGGGAATCCGGTTCCGGTGATCATCGCAAGATCAACCTCATCAGCCGTCTCAACGATCTTCTCTTCGATCAACGCCATGGCGGCTTCGTTCACCATCGGGAATATACCGCGACGAACCGTTTCGTCTGCCGACAGTTTATCGGATGGCTGACCAAGACCAAGCTCCGCGTAGATCGTTTGATCGATCTCAAGCTGCTTGCCTTTGTCGTCGTAGAGGTAAAAGCCTTTTTTGCTTTTCTTTCCAAGACGCTCTTTGTTTTCAGCAAGCTTCTTCATCACCGGCGGGATCATGATGCGATCACCAAGCGACTCATGGAAAATCTTTGAAACCTTGATGCAAACATCGATTCCAATCTCATCCATCAAAGTGAACGGCCCCATCGGCATACCGAACTCTTTTTTGTATCGACGATCCACCGTTTCAATCGACATCCCGTCTTGAAGCAACCACGCTGCTTCAATCAAATACGGGACAAGAATTCGATTCACCAAAAATCCAGGTCCATCTTTTACAACAACCGGAAGCTTGCCCATTTTCTTCGCGAGATCAAAAACCGTGGCCACTGCAACATCGCTCGACTTTTCACCGCGAATGACTTCAACAAGCGGCATTTTATGAACCGGGTTAAAGAAGTGCATGCCGACAAAATTCTCAGGATGCGGATGCCCTTTGGCCATCTCCGTCACACTGAGTGACGACGTGTTGGTGGCAATGACGCAAGAGGGCTTACACTTTCCTGCCGTCTCGCCAATCACCTTCTTTTTGATACCCATGTCTTCGACGATCGCTTCGACAACGACGTCAAGCTGACCGAAGCCCGCATAGTCAAGACCACCGGACACAAGATTCATCTTGCGACCAAGCTCGTAGCGATCGATCTTCTTCCGCTTCACAAGCTTGCCCCAGAGATCACCCGCGTGGCGAAGCCCCAGTGCAATCGCCGCATGCGAAATGTCCTTCATGCGAACTTCAATGCCACGATCGGCTGCAACATACGCAATGCCGCCACCCATCGTGCCCGCTCCCAGTACACCGATAGACTTCACCGGCAGCGCTTTCACATCGCCCGCTACTCCTGTTTTCTTTTTTACCGACTCCATCAAGTAAAAGACGTTGATGAGATTTTTCGAAACATCGGTCACAGCGACTTCGCAGAAACCCGCAAGCTCAATTTCAAGCGCGCGAGCGCGATCACTCATTCCGTATGTTTTCTCAATGACCTCAATCGCCTTAAGCGGCGCTGGATAGTGTCCACCCGTTTGCTTTGCCGTGCCTTCTTTCCATTTTGAAAAAACAAAGGCGCGCGCCGGAGCCATCTCCATGGCGTTACCCATTACACCTTTGGGCTGAAAACGCTTAACGCGCTTTCCTTTTGCGGCCGCTTCGTTTGCCATCTCCAGCGCTTTCGCTTCGAGAATCGACTGGTGAACAACCTTATCGACAAGCCCAAGCTTCTCCGCTTTGCGCGAATCAACGGCTTTACCCTGAACGATAATGTCGAGTGCCGCCTGATAACCAAGGGCGCGCGGCATACGAACACAACCGCCAAAACCCGGAATAATCCCAAGCTTCACTTCCGGAAGTCCAATCTTCGTCGCGCTGTCGTCGCTGGCGATACGGTAATCGCAAGCCA
>JAEUWE010000488.1 GCA_016791465.1 Pseudobdellovibrionaceae bacterium | reverse complement strand
TTTCTGGCTTCAAGTAGGAGCCAAACGCAACCATCGTTCCCAATCCAATAGAAAGCGAAAAGAACACGTGCCCTAGAGCATGCAGCGGCGACGCCAGCGTCAATCGCGAGAAATCGGGATAAAACTGAAAACGCAATCCCTCAACAGCCTCGCCCGACGCCATTGACTTCACAACCAATACGCCCAAGAGAACAACAAACACGGGCATGATGTAGCCAACCCATTTCTCGATACCCTCTTGAACTCCCTTCACCACGATGATCAGAGAAATCACAATATGCACACTCGCCAAGGCCAGCTGCAGAATGCCGTTGTCTTTGAGCCACCCCAGACTGGCATTGACGTTCTGACCAGAAGCAACACCGTTTTCAAAAAAATTTCCAAAGATGAATTGCATGAGGAAGTGCAAGACCCATCCGCTGACGACAGCGTAATAGGAGACGATCAAAAGGCACGCTACAGCCGCCAGCTGTCCAGCACCAAACGACGTTCCCGGACCGGTTCCAATCTCGTCATCAGACGAAAGCCTGCGAAATGCGGCAAGCGATCCGCGGCGAGTGATTTTTCCAAGGACCAGCTCACCGATCAAAATCGGCAGTCCCACGATCAGTACAAAAACGACATAGAGAAAGACAAAGGCGCCACCACCATTTTCAAGTGTGACAAATGGAAAGCGCCAAAGATTACCCAACCCCAGCGCCGAGCCAACGGCAGCGAGGTAAAAGCCAAAGCGAGTTCCCCAGTGGGTCTCCCGCCGAACGCTCACAACTCCTCCGCCTTACGACGGCCCGTTCCCATACAGAAGATCCGGATCGGAACGCCGTGAAGGCCCCATTGATCCTGGATGCGCTTTGCCAAAAAGCGACGATAGCTGTGGTTCACGCCATCGGGGTAGTTGGCAAATGCGATAAATGCTGGGGGGCGCTGATGGGTCTGAGTTAAGTAGTAGAACTTCACGTTATGAGTGTTCCATACTGGAGCCGGCGCCTGACGAATCACATTGGTAAAGAAGTCATTCAACTCGCCGGTTGGGATTCGAATCGAAAGCTTTTCTTCCATTGAGAGAATTTCATCAAATAGCGGCTCAAGCCCACGCCCCGTGAGCGCTGACACGAACACGACTGGCACTTCCGGGAAGAAGTGAAACTCCTCTTTAATTTTCTGCTGAAACCAACTTCGATACTGAGGAACTTCTCGCTCGCCAAGATCAGACTTATTGGCAACAACAATCACCGCCTTGTGTGCATCCAGGCAGGCCGCCATGATTTTCGCATCCTGCTCCGTCGGCCCCTCGGTGCCATCGATCACCAAAAGAACAAGATCCGCACGGCGAATGGAGTCCTGAGTCTTAAAGGCTGCGATAATTTCGATATCCTCATCGCGCTTTGACGACCGCCTTAAGCCGGCGGTATCGATTAAAATAAACTTTCGATCGTTGTAAACAAGCTCCGTGTCGACGGCATCAACCGTGGTCCCAGCCTGGGCCGAAACCAAAAGCCGCTTCTCGCCGAGCAGGCGATTACAGAGCGAGCTCTTTCCGACATTGGGCTTTCCAACCATGGCAAGCTTAAGTCCCTCACGAATCGTGTTCTCCGTCTGCTTCACCTGACTGACGATCCATTCGAGCACAACATCAAGACCCAGCTGTGCTTCGAAACTTGTGACTGCGATGTCTACCCCAAACTCGTAAAATTCGGCTTTGGCGAGTTCAAGATCATGGCTGCGATCGATCTTATTCACCACAAGTAGGAAGGGCTTCCCCGTCTCATTGGCGATACGAATAATATCGCGATCTTCCGCACAGAGACCAGCTCGACCATCCATCACGACGATTAGGTGATCGACTGACGACAGAAAATCGATCACTTGCTCGC
>JAEUWE010000436.1 GCA_016791465.1 Pseudobdellovibrionaceae bacterium | reverse complement strand
GGTCGTGCATGTATCTCAAAGGACTACCGCACAGGGGTGGTGATCGCGCTGCTCTGGAGAGGAATCTCAGAGTACATGCTGCAGACGAAGACCGACATCATGTTCGGCTGTGCGAGCGTGAAGACGATCGAACCGCTTGAGATTGGTCTAGTGATGTATCACCTGATGCAAAAGAACGTGGTGTGCTTCGACTATGGCGTAACGCCGACGCGAAAGTACAAAGTGAAGTCGCTGAAGAAGGTTCTCGACTACATCGAAAAGAATCCCTACGAATACAACGAAGAGGCTGTGGCCAAGATGGTGCCGTCGCTGTTCCAGTCGTACATCAAGATGGGCATCAAGGTTTACGGTGAGCCAGCTCTTGATCGTGACTTTCACTGCATTGATTTCTTAGTCGTGATGAAAACTGCCGAGATGTTGGGCTCGTACAAGCGTCGCTACGCAGGTGATCAATGATTCTTCAAGGTGCACGAATGGCCTCGCTGATCAGTGCTTACTTGGCGCAGGCGTCCAGTGGCAAAGTCCTGCTTCGCGATGAGCAAGATCGCCTTCGCTTTTTCATCGAAAACGTTTCACGTTGGTGCCAGCGCGGTATGAGCACGCTGCATTTTTCAATTGAAACCCGCGGACTCGAGCGCCTTGACCTGAAGAATAAGAACTATCTCTTTATCGCGAATCACATGAGCTACATCGATGTTCTGGTGTTTAGTTCAAAGCTTCCAAGTGTGTTCGTCACCAGTGTCGATATGGGCGAGGTCTTTTTTTTGGGAACGATGGCCGAGCTTGGCGGCAGCATCTTTGTCGAGCGCCGCAATCGCAATCAGGTCGATCGCGACCTGTCAAAAATGACTGATACGCTCAAGCAGGGATTCAATATCGTGATTTTCCCAGAAGGCACATCAACGAATGGCGGTCAGATCCTGCCATTTAAAAAGTCGCTCTTGATGAGTGCCGTTGAGTCCGAGCGCCACGTGGTGCCGGTTGCGATCAAGTACATGACCGTCGACGGTGAGCCGTTCGGCGCCAAGAATGCCGATAAAATTGCGTGGTATGGCGACATGACCTTCGCGGATCACTTCATGGGACTTTTGAAACTCAAAGAAGTGAAGGTCGTTGTCGACTTTATGGAGCCGATTCCGGTGACCAAAGACACTCACCGCACCGAGATCGCTGAGAAGTCATGGGAGGCCATTCAGGCCTCCTACTTTGCTGATCGTCCGGCGGACTTTACCGCCAGCGGCTTTGGGAAAAAACGCGAAAAGATGACCGACGCGATTACTTAAGATGGAGCGATTCTGTCCGCGCAGCGGATTTTGCGGCGCAGCTTCCGGTGTCGGAAGCTGCAATATGTCGTTCGAAATTCGGTCTTAAAAGCCAAAGCCGACAGTGGCGCGGTAGTAGACACCGCTCATGTCGACATTGATCGCTGAGCCACTCGCGCCGACAACAGCTGTGCCTGAAGAGTCTTTGATTTCAGCCATCGGTGCGTACATGTAGCCGACTTCTCCACCGAGGCGGAGAATGATGAGTTTAGCGCCGGCCTCAAAGCCCACAGTACCCGTGATAGGATTTCCGGCTTTGTAGGTGACGTCCGTGCCGTTGTCGGTTGTGTACTTGAAGTCGTTGGTCACGCTGATGGTGGCGATGGGGCCGATGTAAAATCCAGTGTCGATCCAGCGCTTGTTCATGAGAACAGAAGTACGAACCCAAT
>JAEUWE010000420.1 GCA_016791465.1 Pseudobdellovibrionaceae bacterium | reverse complement strand
TTTAGAAATTCGATTTCCCAGGCGGCATCGCGATCGGCAATTGGAACAGAAAGCATGTGTTCAATGGACATGGGCGCATCAGTTCCGCTTTTCACCCCTCCAGTAAAGCATTGCCGCACTGCGCGGTATTCGACAATGCCTCTAAAAAAGGCGAAGTTCCACGGCCTTAAGTTTCAGTTCAACTGGGGGGTTTAAAATGGAACTCAAAATTACATTCGGCAGCCTGATTCTCACGGCACTCGTCATTGCCAACATCACAGCCTGCACCAAGACCACTCCAAGCGTACAACCGCAGAACCCCATTGTTCGCAAAGTTGAATCCCGTCAAATCGCAACGGCCGGAGCCGCTGACGTCCGTCTGCAACAGCTGAAGCACGGTCGCACGAAAGCCGGCCTCTCCGCTGCCTTCGCAACACCGACAAGCCCGGTTCTTTCCAGCAAAGTCACTTTTGCGAAAAACGAGATTCTGAATCACGTCTTCTTGTACGGAACCGACTTGCAGTATTCGTCAATTGGCGAAGAAGACGGCATGCTCCTCCAATCCCTTGCGATCGGCCACGTCACAGCGCGCTTTCAGATTCTTGGCAGCCGCTTGCAACTCTTTGCCGAAGAAAAGTATCGTTTCGAATCAAACATCAACATCCCCCTGCGTCTCCTTGCCGAGTGGCCCATCGTTTTTGATAGCGGAAGCGATATCACAGTCGACATTGCGTCAGCGTCTCCAGCTCTCGCCGGTGTTCTCGGCGCAGACACACCACTCCGCTCAAGCTGGGTGCGTTCAGTTGAATTCATTCCGCAAGGCAACTACCTCCTACTTGAAACATCCATCGAGATGGCCGACGGAACTGTCGCAGAATTCATGGAAAGCCTCTTTCCCCGCGAAACGCTGACTGCAAACGCTCCAGAAGTCTTGCTCGACGACCCAAGCCGAGAGATCAAAGCCAACCGCTATGGCTTCCTCTCAAATCCGGTTTGGCTCGATCTTCCAGAGGGCCGCGTTCAGACGGCAACAGCACAGCGCTTTCGTCGCCCCGAAGCCGGCCAAACAATTGATTGGTACGTCACAGGAAATATCCCAGCTGAATACGTTCCCGCTGTTCGCGACGGTATCGAAGCCTGGAACCGCTACTCTCAGAAAATGTGGAACCGCGACTTCATGCGTTTTAAAGGCATTCTGCCTGCCGGCGTGAAGATTGGCGATCCTCGGTACAACGTCATCAACTGGGATTCTGTTGTCGACGCAAGCTCAGCCTATGAATCGCAGGCCTCTGATCCCGAAACTGGTCTCCAATCTCACTCGCTGATCTACCTTCCCTATGCATGGGTCGAGATCGGGAAGGACTATTGGCAAAAGGGAGAACTGTCGCAAGACCGCACGGCCTCGCTCAAAAAGGCGCTCGATAAAGTTCGCTTCCTCGATCGCAAGGTCAATATCAATTGCTTTAACGAAGGCGAGATGAACCTCAGCCTCCAAATGCGCGAAACGCCAGAGGCCTTCGCCAAGGAATTGCTCAAGGGTGTTCTCTTTCACGAAGTTGGTCACGCACTCGGCCTTGCTCACAACTTCAAAGGCTCGCTGTCGTACGATCCCGACGTCGCCGGTTCGCTCTTTTCAAACTCGATCATGGACTACAATCAGTATCAAATCGAGCACGGCGCCTTCGATCAGCCCGGCTCATCCGCAGGACCGCTTCTGGAATATGACCGACAGATTCTTTCTGTCCTCTACAATGACGGTGCTGATATCAAGCCAACCGACGCCATCGTGCCTCACTGCGACGATTCTGCCGCCGATTCAAAACGTGGCGGCGTTGATCCATTTTGCATTCGCTACGATGCTGGTCAGGATCCGACCGTGCAGCTTGCACGAACCTATGCGCTCATTGCCGACCCCACAGCAAACCTTGGCAAAACAAAGAGCCTCGGCAGCGCTGTTGAAGCGACGCTTGCCGCTCTTCCCGATCCGGCTACGGTCACCGACCTCGAGACGGTCATCATCGCGGAGTCTGAATTGCTGACCGGCATTTCGGCGATCACTCAATTCTACGTTTCGGCCGGTGCACAGGGCCTCAACTACATGCTCACCGCAAACATCCGCATGCTCCAAACTTATCGCGCAGGAACATTGCCGATGACTGTGGATCCCATCGTCACTCGAAAGCGTGTTGCTGATGTCGTCGATCAAGTTCTGACCATGGAGCAACTGCCAGCCGCCACTCGCAAATCATATGAGAAGGTGGCCGACCTTGCCGCTCAATGGCTGCGCACAACACCGTGGTACACGGGAGCAGCAGCCGACGTACAGACGGAGCGAGAGGCTTCGATTCGCGATCAAGTCACAGAGTGGTTAAACGAGTTTGAGAAGACCACGCTGCCACGCCTACGCAGTCGCATGCTTGGAGCAATGGCCCGAAGCACCGATGCGCCGTTCTATCTCGACGCACAGACCGACTATGAGGCTCAGGCGATGCTTTGGTTCAATAAGGTCCTAACACAGACGACTCCAAGCGGACTTCCGTATACTGTTACCGAAAGACGTGCGGTTGCAACGGCTTTGGAGTCGTTCTCCGGTGTCGACGGCGTCTTCGAGCTGAAGACAAAGGCCCGCGAATTGGTCGAAGCTGAAATCAAGGCCGCGACATCCGCCCAACAGCGAGAGTCCTTGCGCGCTTTGCGGAGCATGCTCTACTAGCGCCGATGCAACGACTGACGCTTTCGCCAAAATGGATCGTCAATGCCATGCGATCGACAGCAATATGGGGACTGATCCTCTCGCTGTCGATTCACGCGACCATCGCATTTCTATTTCAATCGGCTTCGCCAGTGACGCCGCCGGTTCCGGATCACTCTGTTGAATTGGTGCTTGACGAAGATCGGCCAACGCTGGCGAAGGGCCGCAAGTCAGGCGATTCTCTCTCTAAGAAAAGCGCAGGAACCGATTCAAACAAAAATGACGGGGAAGGCCGGACAAACTCTCTGACCAGTGGACTCTTTCAGGGACATCACCTCGAGGCCATTCAATCGGGCACAGCTTATAATAATGCAGAATCGAGTGGCGATGGCCACGGCTGGACCGCTGCCGTTCGCTATGGAAACGAAATGGGTCTCGAAAAGACGCTCAACACTCTTCCATTCTTTCTCGCTCTTCATAAAAAAATCGACAGCAATTTAGTCTATCCCGAGGACTTTTCTCGGCATCGCCTCACAGGCATCGTTCGCGTCGAGGCCCTTATCGCGAAAGATGGTCGACTCCTCCGTTTCACGTCCACCATCGCCGAAAACCGCGTCCTGCAGACCTACTGTCTCGTTTTTCTAACTCACGTTCTCAGCCGTCCTCTCGCTCCTGTTTTTCAACTTAAGAGCGAAGAGCCTGTCGCCGTTGCCTTCGAATTTGATTTTCGAGTCCGCATTCCTGAACAAACTCCGGCAACAATGATCATTGGCGCAATGAAGAACCGCCTCGCGTTCGGACGTGAGGCGACTGTCGATCCGTGGCTCAATGAGAAAATCAACGAGATCTTCACTCACTATATCCCACCGATTATCCCCATTCCCGGCGGCGTCTATGTCGATTTTTATCTCGCCTATCAGTGGGTGCAGAACATGATCAACGATACACCAACTGAATCCGATGCACGTGCCGCGCGAATTGAGAAGTTGCACGAGAACCTGAAACGCTCTCTCAGAGCCGAAACCCCGCCAGACGCCTAGTCAAAAACTCGACTCTCGACGCGGCCTAAAGCCAGAAAACACAAGACCTTCGCCAAGAAGATCGTCCCGTCGCATTCTGACGGTTTCGTACTGAGTTTACCCTATGAGACATGCGTATTTTCACACTCATCGCTCTCATTCTCATCACCGTGACCGGATGTGGGTCTGAATTTTCAACTCAGCTGGCGAGCCACGAGAGCGTCGCACAAGATGTTGAAGTCGACCCGCCAGCTCCTTCGACACCGCCAGTTCCAGCACCACCACCTGCGCCGCCGGAAGAACAAGTGCTTGGCGCGGTCGGTTGGGACAATCCAAAGAAGAACTCTCGTGACTGGTCCCTCCACGTCTACCAAATGATTCTCGATAAAAAGATGTCGCTTCTTCGTGGCGCCAATGATGTCGCGACCTTCTGCCCGCAATTCAACGTTCTGTCAGAAGAGCAACGCGCCTACTTTTGGACCGCTTTTGTCGCGGCTTTCGCCTACTACGAAAGTGGCTGGGATCCAACCGCTCGTATGGTGGAAACGACGATGGGCACCGACCCGGTGACGGGTAAGCAGGTCGCCTCAGAAGGACTGCTGCAGCTCTCCTATCAAGACGGTCGCAACCATTCCTACTGCAATGAGTTTGACTGGAGTGCAGACCGAAAGCTTTCTGCTCGCGATCCACGAAAAACGATTCTCGACCCATTTAAAAATCTGAGCTGTGGTGTACAGATTCTCAATCGCCAGATTGAGCGCTATGGAAAAATCCTGATCGATAAGGGAGCGTACTGGGCAGTTCTAAAGCCCCATCGAAAAGACCGAATCGCTGGCATTCAGAAGCAACTCAAACCATTGACGTTTTGCCAGCCTTGAAAAGAGAGCCGCAGATTCATAACCAGCGGCTCTCTCAGAGCGATTACTTCTCGCCGACTGAATGCTCGATCGATGTGTACAGAAATACGCCAAATCCTCGGCCAGGAATCGTCTCAACCGGCAGTGCTGCGCCCAAGACAATTTGCGCTGCATCCGTGTTGATCGCATAACGAACTCCAGGATTCAGAGTCAGTGAAACTTCGCGACCCACAGTCTGATCGGCCGTCGTCGACTCTTTTCCTGAACCAACCATCTCAAACATCAGATTGAATGTTTCAGACATCAAATAGATCACACTGCCGCCAAAGCTCACACTGGTGTTGGTGGCCTTTTGCCCAGTCGTATTTTTTGCATCAGCCAGATAGGTCCAACCGACATTCACATGTGTAACCCATTGGTCATTGATAGAAACACTAACTGGAAGATTCATCTGCAGGCCAGTCGCTCCGACACCTAGACCCTTGTTTGTATCGCCCGAAGGAAACACCACAGAGAGGCGAGGTGCTACAGCCGCAATGTCATTGGCCAACCACTGATACCGATAGTTCAATAGCACGTCGCCCAAGCCTGAATGACCTGCGGGGTCAGCGGTACGCGAATATGGAACTGTCGCTGAGAGTTGATGGTTTTGAGAACCCACCGGGACCTCTTCGGTAAAGGAAGCGTCCCAAGCACCTTCCGTTTTTTTCTGCCATGTGAAGATATGCTGAATCACCCCTGGCTCTTGATTGTACGCCTCCTCCACGAGAAACGAATTATCCTCAATTTTTTCGGCTCGTGCAGAGACGGAAAGACCAAATACAAACGTCGCCAATAGTGCAGCAGAAAACTTCACACTTCCTCCATTTTACTCAATGTGGTTTTGATCCCATTCAGGGGACGAGAAAAGCACCACGATGTCCAGCTCTGCCTGGCACTGCCGCAATTTGTCATCGCCGAGTAACGCCTACCGGCCCACCGCCTCCCGGGTTCAAACCTCGTCGTCCTGGCGACGCGAGCGCAGCGCCTGGGAATTGCAGCCAAAGACAGCTTTAACAAAGGTGAGGATCAATTATGCGCATACGCAACGCCTGCAAACGTTCGCTATTCATCACTCTGCTTGCTTCAAACCTCGCGAGTCCCGCCTTTGCTTTGAACGCGAAGATTGACCGGAACACCGAAGCGCTCCTTCGCCAGCACGACACGACAGCTGCGGTCCTCCGAAACGCTCCCGGTGCCCGACCAGCATCTAAAGTTGAAGCCTTTGTTTCGAATTCCAAACGCAGCGGGCTCTTTGTTCCTTACTTCTTCCAAAT
>JAEUWE010000037.1 GCA_016791465.1 Pseudobdellovibrionaceae bacterium | reverse complement strand
GTTTGGTGTTGAGGAGTTTATCCTATGAATCAGCTGATTAAGCCGGGTGCGATAACGCTACTGCTTGCAACTCAGGCACTTCTCCTAGCCTGTGGCCAAAATGGGGAACGCCCAGCTCAGTCGGTTGCGATTCAGATTGGCAAGCCAAGCCCGTTGGCGGCCAAGATTCGCGAGTGTTCCAACTCCAAAATTACGCCGCAGACCATGGTTTATCGTGCGAAGACCGATGCGATGACGTGCCGTCTTGATGCCGAAGGCAAGGCCAAAGACGTTGGCATTCGCCCTTCATTTCAGATTCGCGCAGAGTCGATTGGTGATATTGAGAAAACAAAATCGCGACGAATCGTGATCCGCCAGCTGCTTGCGTTCTATAGCCCCGAGAGCGAAGGCGCGAAGGCAACACCAGAGAGCCTTAAGCAAGAAGGATTTGCCAGCGAAGTGTTGAATCAGAGCTGTGCCCCGATTGTGAAGCAGATTTTAGGGCGCTCCGGTTTGACTGCGAAAATTGGCTTTCGCGCGTTTCGCGAGACGGATCGTCTCGACAACAGTGTGGTCTCGACTGGTGATGACGACTTTGATGAATTGAGAACGCCTGTTTCTGACAAAGCGGAAGACAAACTCAGCGAAAAAGCGGTGGCCAAAAAGACCCTCGTTCGCGCAGAGAGTGGCAACGCCATTCACGCGATGCTTCCGCTTCGTTTTGATAGCGAAAAAGGACTTTCGATTCACGATGAATTGCAACCTGTTTGGTCGGGATTGACGAGAGAAGCGACGACTGTGGAGCCCTTCTGTGCGCAGGTGGCGATGCGTGTTCTTGAGGGCTTTGGCGTCGTTGGCGGTCGCGACTGTGCCTGCCGTTTAGGTCAGGAGTCGTGTAAAGATCTTGCTGACGACTCGGGCTCGGCTGGTGCGGGCGATAGCGGCAAAGGCGAAAAGAGCGGCGCAAAGAAAAACTCTCGTCCCGGTGTGACCAAGATGACCGATCCTTCAGAGATCGTGAAGTCTGGTCGGCTCAACGGTTCGGAAGTGAAGCAGGTTCTCGAGCCGATCTGCGGATCGTTTGATGAAGGCGGGAAGAAGTAATCAGAGTCCTCATACTCAGAGGCAGGGCCGCGAGAACGTGTATAGCTTAGCTTTTACCGGCGTAGCCATGGCCTTGGCGGTCCGAGATCGCCATACTGAATGGCTTGGGCCTCACGTCGCGTGATGCCCCACGCTCCGCCTTCAATTTCATTCAGATCGACGTAACGCCACACAGCTGTAAACGCACGGCCGCTGGCTGCAACAAGCCTTGTCCACGGGCGCTGCAGCCAAAAGCTCTCAGCGGTCCGTGTTGCGGTCTCTTCTCTTTTCACCATGAGCGCAACAGCTCCGCTCACCGCTCTAAGAAAATTCTGAAAGCGCTCTTGTTCGCGGCACTCCACGAGAAAATGCAGATGATTGCCGGCATTCGCGAAACGGTGGACGTGAACGAGCTGTCGTCTTGCGTGCACGGCGACGACCTGCGCGATTCGCGCCCTTCGGCCGCGCTTTAAAAGCGAAAACGCGCTGCGCGTCCGCATCACCACGTGAATGGCGGCTCTGGGTGAAAACGGGCGCTTGTTCTTGGCGTTTGAGTTTTTAAGGAGATCGCCGCCAAAAGCAGCGCTTTGCAAGTGCTTCGTTGGGATAAGGCGGCGTTGTTTTGTGCGCATGGGTAGCGATGGTCTACTCTGGCAAAGAAAAGCCTTCAAGGAGGATCAGAGTTTGAAATGAAAACGTTAAAACCAATACGGCGGGCACAGGGAGGCTCTCTTGCGGAATTTGTTAGGATGTCGCACTTTCCACCCAGAAAGTGCCTCCGCGCGAGAATTGTCACCCGGGGCTCATCTTGGGCCTATCGGGCCGCTTCTGGGGGCTGTCGAACTTTTTTATACCCAAGTAAAATCAAATAGTTACATCGTTCGCGGTGCCGGCCGACGGGAGCCTTCGAGCGAACGATTCTTGAAAGGTAGTCAGGTCAGGTAGGTGGGTTATGCGCGGCGCTCGTGGCACGCAGTTCAAATTTCGGGGTCCACTGTCGGTGAAAGCTCTGATGGCTTTTGCGGGCATGGTTTTAAGTGGGGGAATCGCCGGAGCGGAAGCCGACGCACAGTCCTCACTCAGTACATCGCAAGCAGCATCGCGACCAGCTCTTACACGAGAAACAAAACTCTCATATCGAATCGGCAGTGGATTTAATTCTTTTGCCAATGAGCGCGAACAGGAGCAATCGATCGGTCTTTCGGTCGACGGCGACCTCCGCATGCGCTTGCTTCCGCGCCTCACGCTCTCGGCTCGTGGCAGCGCGCGTTTGGCGAGTGGCTACGCACAGTCGCGTTTTGGTGATCAGGTTCCATCTTCAGGTCTTTCGCTTCAAGAAGTGGTGATGGCGGCTCGAATTCTCAACTTCGATTCTGCAAAGCTCACGTTGAGCGCAGGAGCCGTGAATCAACGTGACCTTGGCGCTGATCTTTTGGTTTCATCGCAACCGTTTCCGGGAGTTCGCGAGATTCTAACCGTTGGCTCGAAGGCATTTTCTGTTCGCCTCTGGGCGCAACAGACGATTCCGACCTCAAAGACGCTTTCTACGCGTTCAATTGACGCCGAAGTCACTCCGTCATTTATGACAGAGACGGTTGAGCTCATGATCGAACCGCTTGATGGATTAAAGGCCAAAGCATACGCCACGCACTTTGTTTTCAATAACCTGCCGTCCGCTGTCGCGGTCGATAGCGTCGTCTACGGAAACACGACAGACGAGACAGGGCCTTTGACCTCACAATTTAAGTATCGTTTTGAAGGGTTTCTTGGTGGCGGTTCTGTTGAGGCCGAGCTCGGTCGCTCGATGGGTCTTGGTCTCAACGGCTACCTTGTTCAAAACGCAGCCGCGCCAGAGGGCTACCGCAATGCGCAGAAGATCGAGACCTTCCTTCGCATTGGTTTGCCTGGCGATATCGATCTGACTCCAAGTGCCGGAGTGTTCTTTTCTGAAAGCGACGTCGCTCCTGGTTTTTATAACTCATCAGAGCTCGGTCATAACAATCGTCAAGGCTGGTTGGCAGCAATTGAAACGCTCTTTAAAGAGGAGCGGTTTAAACTTCGCGGTGAGTACGTTGATGCAGATCTCATCAACTCATCGCGCGATCAAAGTCGGCAACAGTTTTTCATGGTTCGATTCGAGACACTTTATGACTTATTCTAATCTGTCTGGCCGCACATTCTCAGTTCTCTTGGCGTCACTTGCGGTGATGGTCGGATGCGTGAAGCCGCAGTCGCGGCCGAATGATCCTAATAATACCGACGCTTCAAAGATGAGCGAAACGAAAGACGCTTCGTTTTACAATGAAGAGGTCACCGGCGGTGCCGTGACATCGAAGAATGTTGATGGGTTTTCGATTCCGACAGCAAAGCTATACACTTTTAAAACGTGTGTAAAAGACAAGCGAACGCGCGATACCATTAAAGGGCACAAGTTCATTGTTCACGGTGGTGAAAAAGCTGTCGATGTACGCAGTGATGCCTCAGGCTGTGTCAACTGGTCAGAAACAGTTCCCTTTAACTTCATGAGTGATGCGAAGTTCCTGCCGCTCGAGCGTTTTATTGAGGCGGACGGTATGCATAAAGGAACTCGTCGTATTCGGGTTGCGATTAACCCGTGGAACCATGATGGATCCGAAGCCGTTCGTGATATCGAGATTCGACCACTGCCAGATGACCAGCTCGCGAGCAAAGAAGAAGTCGCAAAGATTTTGAAGGGCGAAACAAAGTCGGGCGAGATTGCTGAGCGTTTTCTGTGGATTGATGATCTGCGCGCGAACGCGACTCACAATCCCAACGGCGATGCCAAGTCGGTTGATTTCAGTATTTCAATGGGTCCGAAGATTCTTCTTAAGAACGTGCGCGGAGAAACGGCTCCATTCGTTGTCAATGATGGCATCTTCAATGCTCAGTTCTGGATTGTCGCAAAGACTGAATCGCAGCAGTGCATTGTGATTGCGAAATCAGGTGAGATCAAAGATCTGAAAATGGTCGGTGGTCGATTGCGCGATGAAGTGCCGATGCGCCTTCGTTATCGTAACACCTATGGACAGCTTGAGCTTGTTGGAAAAGTAGCGGCACAAGGAGCTTCGAACTCGCTTCTTCCGTTTGAAGGTGTTTGGATGATGGGCGACCATCAGAGTTTGCTCGGGATGAAGTTTGCCGAGCAGCGTGCTCCAACTTATAGCAATGGCGCTTGTGGCTTTTCTGCACAAAAGTACCTCGACTCCTGCGTCGATGTCTCGGATGGAAGTGCGCAAGACGCCAAGGCGGTGGGTCTACTCAGTGGAGTGAGCGGTTCGGCTCCGGTTGCGACCGCGTTGAGTTTGCCAACGGCAGCGACAAAGAATGAGAAGAACGAGAAGACGGTTCCCGCTGATTTGTTGAGTGCTGGCTGCATCAGTTCAAAAGAAATCCCACGCCTTTTCCCTGGCGACTCTGTCGCACAGACTCTGGCGGCAGGCGATGACTTCCTTTCGTGCGAAAATCGCAATCTGCCGTCTGGCATATCTCGAGTCGAGCAGTTTGAGTTTAGCCACGTCGATGTCCGCCCCGAGCCGATCATCAACCCGCTCGAGACTGAGACAACGACCGAACGTACGATCAAGTTCTTGGTCGTGACGCAAGTGACGAACCCTCTCGCTGGTGGTGCACTTATTCGCGATATCGAGTTTGAAGTTGAAAAGTCAGATGGGACAACAGAGAAGGTTCGAACGAACCATCAGGGGAACCTGATTTTCACTGATAAAATTCACCATGTCTATTATCAGCCTGAGCGGTACATGATTAAGGTTGTTCGCATCAAACATGCGTCGGGCTTTTCGCGCCGTCTGGGCATTGTACTGAATCCTTGGGATAACGAGGGTTTCACTTTTGCTCGGGATATTCGTCGTCTGACAAAGCAAACTGTGGCGCAAGTGAATC
>JAEUWE010000391.1 GCA_016791465.1 Pseudobdellovibrionaceae bacterium | reverse complement strand
CTTGCATCAATCGCGTCGCCGGGATTGCCGAAAAGAGAGCTGAGGTGAACTCATGGGAATCGTTGGAGCAATAGTTGTTTTGGTCTGCGTGTTCGGTGCGTATGTTTCGCACGGCGGACATCTGGGTGTCCTCTGGCAGCCATCAGAGATCATTATCATCGGCGGCGCCGCGGTCGGTGGATTCATTATTGGAAATCCAGTTGCCATTATCAAACTTGGAATTAAGAAAGCGATCCACGGCTGGCTGGGTAAAGGTCCCTCGAAGAAAGAGTATCTTGAGCTTCTTCAGATGCTGTTTCAGTTATTTCAAATTTTCCGTAAGGACGGTCCGCAAGCCGTTGAGCGTCACATCGAGGAACCGGAAAAGTCTGAGATCTTTAAGCAGTATCCATCATTTCTGAAGAACCACCATGCTGTCGATTTTCTCTGCGATACGATGAAGATTACGCTCTCTGCGGATCTTTCGCAGTACGACGTCGAGGATCTTCTGACGAACGACATCAAAGCGGCTCACGTGGAAGAGCATCAGGCTTCACACGGAATCAACCAGATCGCGGAAGCGCTTCCGGGTCTCGGGATCGTTGCCGCGGTTTTGGGTGTCGTTCATACCATGGGTATTCTTGATCAGGGAACAGAGGTAATCGGGGGCTCGATCGGTGCCGCTCTTGTCGGAACGTTCATGGGGGTTTTGGCGTGTTACGGTTTCGTTTCGCCAACGGTGACCAAAATGAATATCGATATCGAAGCTGAGGGTCGTTATCTCGAAGTTATAAAAAATGCGATGATTGCGCTTCAGCGTGGTTCGCCGCCTCTCGTCTGTGTTGAGTTTGCGCGTCGGACAATTTCTCCGATGGATCGACCGACATTTGCTGAAGTGGACGCCGCCGCAAAGGGCGCGAAGAAAGCAGCGTAGTTGATTTATGGCAGACAAGAAGGCAACGATTGTCATTAAGAAGATCACGGTGGTGGCTGGCGGCGCACACGGTGGCGCTTGGAAGGTTGCCTTCGCCGACTTCATGACGGCGATGATGGCCTTCTTTCTTGTGATGTGGCTTCTTGCCACGCAATCAGAACAGACAAAGAAGGCGATTGCGGACTACTTCTCAACACCGTCGATTATTGAGTATGAGTTCAATAACTACGGAGTCGAGCTGACTCTCGAGAAGCTTTTCATGGATTTAATCAACGAGCCGCTCAAGGCTTTTCAATCGTTTATCAATCCAGCCGATCGCACACCGAATGTGATGGCGATGGGAATGAAGAAAGTCGTGGCGGCCCACTTGGCTGGGCAGCTCGGAGAAATTGCCTCGAATGTTAAAATCGAGCCAGATCGAATTGAGTTTGAGATTCCGGATATCTATTTGTTCAAACCCGGCACGACAATGCCGTCGCCGCAATTTGTCGCGGTGATGGATAAAGTGAAAGGTATCACAACTGGTCTTCAGGACTCTGACGTCATTGTGACATCGGTGGTCTACGCCGACCGCGTTTATCGCGGTGACGACAAGGTCGCAAAGAATGTCGCCGAGGAGCGTCTGTCGATTGTTGAACTACAGATCAAGGGTTCGCTTGAAAATGAGTCCGTCGGTGTTTCGGGCCAGAGCGTCGTGAAGGAAGATCGACGTGGGGCGGGTGAGAACCTTGCGGCCAGTGGGCTTATCCGAATCGAAGTTCGTCAGCGCCCGGTTGATTCGAAAGGAGCAAAAGTGCGTCCTTTGGAAGATTCGCTTGTTGGACAAAAACAGCTCGACGACAAGTTCTATCAAAAGTTTGTCGACAAACGTTTAGAGCAACCGGAGCCTGGTCAGCGACGCCGTCGCCAGTAGTCATGAACCATTTCATCTTCATGCTAGGACTCATTCTTTCGTGTAGCGAAGTCGCACGCGCAGCGAATGGTCCCGCTGTCAGTTCGATGCTTCGTGAGAGCCGCCAAAGACAGGAGACTCGAACGACAGCTTGCGCGGTGGTGCTGGGCCAAACACAGTGCAATTCGACTCAGTCCGCTGTCTACCGCACCGCAGTTGATACTTTAAAAGCGACGTGCAGCAAGAGTCTCGAGGCTTCGGGCTGCTCGGATCTCGTGAAAGAACTTGGGCCAGAGATGGCCGCGAAGAAAGTTCGCAGCTGTGACGATGCTGCCGTTTGCAGCGATGGTATGAAGTGGCAAGAGATGCGGGACACCTGCGGCGCAGGTCTTCAAGAGTTTGGCAAAGAGGCATCCGATGCCGTGGTCACCGCGTGGAAGTCGATGCAGGCATCCTATCGCGACGCTCGCGCGTGTGACATTGATCTTGAACAGAAGCGCAAACTCTACGACGAATTCAACAAGACGGTTCCGAAGATTCTATCGGTGAAGCGTCCTGAGGGGCGATATTTTGAACAAGCCACTTGTTATGAGCTTCAGCGCCAAATTGACGGCGCCTATCGGGGGCGAGAAAAACAATATCTTGAAAAATGGCAGGCCGCGCGTGCCGCAAACCCAAAGCTGGTATCAAAACCAGAGCTGCTTCCGGCTGAGCTAAAAGAATTTCAGAATTGGCTCGATGTGAACGATGCCAAAAGACAAAAAGAAACGCAGGAAAAGATCGCGGCGCTCAAGGCGGCGTGGAGTGGTATTCCGGACTATCTGAATTCACTGGGCGTTAAACTCAACTGTTATAACAGCGCGACCCAAGTTGAAATCGCCTGTCAGGCGGGAGCAGCATTGGCCGCTATGGCGCTCGGTGGAGGAGTAGCTGCCGCGACCGGCAAGTTTATGATCAAGCTAGCTGAGGCTTCGGGTTCACTCAAAGTGATGCGGGCGGTGAAAGCTATCGAAAAGAATCGAGACACTGGCGCAGCGGCGCCGCTGAAGCTTGTCGGATCGATGACTGATACTGAGCGTCGGAAACTCATCAAAGCTCTCGGAGTCGTCGACAAGATTAAGGATCCTCGGAAAAGAGAGGGTGCCGTCGATGCGATCATCAACGCGCATCATATCTGTGATGGACAAGGTTTTGGTCCGAAGCTCAAGTACTCCGCTCGGTGTCTTCGTGAGAAGGCGATTGCGTTAAAGAAAGTCGGCTTTGACCAGCCGGAGCGTGAGCTTCTCATGCGAAATGGTATTGCGGGAAACTACCGAGGGCCTGGCGACTGGATGATCTTCGAAGATGGGCGTTTGCCAAACCCGAAGCTTGCGCTGAGTGCCGATCAGGTCATGGATAACACTTTGAAGTCGATTGCAGGTTATGAGGCAAAGCGCGCTGAACTGGCATTTAAGACGGATGACCTGGCGGGACTGGTGCAGACCCATAAAGATCTTGGTCGACAAATCTACGCCAAGAGCGGCGGCCGACCGGTGTTTGAATCATCCGACCTTGTGACAAGTCACGAATCGGTGGTGCTCCGCTCTTACGGACGCGATATCGAATCCGTCGCTGAAGACGTTTTGAAGGAAGCTCGGCGCCGAGTGAAAGAAGCCCCTGAGTACAAGGGAAAGTCAGTTGCCGATCTTGTCGACCTCGAATCGGCGAATCTCAAAAAACAAGCCGATCAACTGCTGGCGCAGGCAACGAAGGACGATAACGTCGTCGACTACTATCGCGCCAAAATGCTGCTTGAAACTCGTAAAAAAGTTTTGCTTGAGGCTGACGATGCAGGGATTTCGGTGCGCATTGACTGGGAAGCAGCCGATGAGGATCTTGAGCTTCTCAAGAGCAAGTTCATCAACGGCCGTTCCGGCAACAAGAAGTGGGTCGAAGAGCTCGAGAAGATCGAACGGGCTTCAGCGCTTTAGGACTGCGCCAGGAAGCTTTTGATCTTTGTATCCACCAACGCGAAGCCCTTTTGGATGCGCGTAGTTCTCCAGTAACCCCTGATCGACGTAGAAGACACCTTTGAATTTGTCTTGAGCAAGGTCGTAGAGATTCGCTTCTGCGCGAACGATATCGGCCTCGAGTTTTTCGCCCTTGACGTGTTTTGAAAACTCGACGGCATCAGGATGCTGGTCGATCACGTAAGAGCCCTCTTCGAGAATCGTCTTTGTCTGTACATCGCGGAGCAACTGAGCGGGACGATTGCTTGAGCTCGGGTTTTGACTACGAACCTGATCTTTGGTGAGGATGAACTCGAAAGACTTGGTCTGCTCAGGATCATAGCCGGTCAGTTTGCTATCGGCGAGTGCTTCACGAGCGTAGATTTTCAAGACCGGTGTGCCGACGGGCAGAAGATCCTGCAGATAGGCAATGGCGCGGTTTTCAACGCGGGTACAGCCAAAGCTGCGTGGATCAGAGTAATATTGAGCCAGCTGCTCTTTTGAAAGCCGAATAAAGCGATCGCCATCAGCGCCCCATCCCAGTGTTCCGTGTGTCCACTGGCCCATCGCATTGGGACCGATCTTCGCTGTGTACCAACCGAAAGATCCGCGGACGGAACCACGAGGCTTGCCACCGACAAGCGGAAGAAAATGCGGCTGCGTCCAGTCCTGAAGTGATGCTCCCGGAAGCGGCAGTGTCGGATAAGATGAATCGTACCAAGAAGGAAAGAGGTGCTGAGCATCTTCGTAGAACTTGTTCCACGAATCGATGCGGTAGTGCCCAAGCGCGGTTCGGCGCGTTTTGGAGGGGTTGTTCTCGCCAGCGATCATGTCGGTTTCAAAAACCATTTTGTTGGGCTGTCCTGCTTCGTCAGAGAGGCGATAAACGCGCAGCTTTTCGGTCGCGATATTTTGAATCATCACGTAGCGAGCTTTTGCGGTGGACTTCACAGGCTCAGTTTGCAGATAGGTCGCTGGAACAAAAACGGTGGCCTCCGGTACTTGTTGCTGTGACTGAGTCACCGCAACCTGAACCAACTGCTCCTCGCCTTGAGGGTTCGGATCAATCACACGAACTTGGTCGCCTTGATCAAGGACTGATGTTGTCGTTTCTGGATTCTGTTCTGGAGTCGTGCGAACTCGGAGTCTCTCTGGCGCCACATAGGCGGTTTGATCGCGCTGAAGAGCGCTCGGTGGCGTGGTGCCAACTTGCTTTTCGACTTCTGGGTGTCCCGTATTGGCGTCGTTTGTGACCTCTTGCCACTTGGCCTGGCTACAGGCGTTCAGGGTTGCCGCGACAGCGATCACAAATGCGACTGAGAACAGCGATGCTGCCCGATGGGTGTGCTTGTTGTTCTTGTGAGACGTCATGAGCTACCTCCGGCGCCGAAAACGGCACTTCAGCGGGAGAAGTTTACAATTTCAGCGCCAGTGCGAGAGGTCGGCGAGCCGTAAGCTATCGCATTGAGGTGGCTTTTGGAGTATCTGAGGCGTCTAACGAATAGACAGAGTGACGGCGGGCGACGTCACTTTGTTCCGGGATCAGATTTCACAATTGCGTTTACTCCTACGGCGCTCTAACTTTCCGCTATGGAAAAGACGCTCATCGCCTTTGATACCGAAACGACTGGGCAGTATGCCTTGGGCTCCGAGATCTGCGAGATCGCAGCGGTCAAGTGGCAGAATGGTCGTGAGGTTGCGACTTTCCAATCATTGTTGAGGCCGCGCGCGCCCATGTCAGACTTTGTGATCGGCATTCATGGCATCACCAATGAGATGGTCGCGACGGCGCCGCTGGCGAAAGACGTGTTGCCGGAGTTTCTTGCCTTTATAAAGGGTGGCGTTTTGCTTGCCCATCACGCGCAGTTTGATCTGGGATTTCTCGCTGTTCAGATTGAGGATGCGGGTTTGCCATTGCCGACAGAGCCGACGATTTGCACTTCGCTGCTGGCGCAAGCGATTGAGACCGAGACCGTGAATCATAAACTCCAGACATTGGTTCAACACTACGGAATTGATCCCGGTCAGGCGCATCGAGCACTGGATGACGCGCGGGCGTGTTTACATGTTGCGCTTCGACTTTTTGAGAAAATGTCACCTGGGCAAGAACTCACGCTTGAGCAGATGGCTGAGCCAATGTATCGCGCGAATCGCAAGTCAGGCCGCGCACTGCCGGGCGCAGGCCCTATGCACTTTTCAAGGTTTTCGATGCGGGAGCTTGCGCGCAATCCAGATTTTTCGCAATTGATCGAAGCGGCGCGAACGAAGAAACCGATCAAGATGACTTATCGCGGAGGCAGTCGACCAGGGCAGGTTCGCGAGATTCTCCCTCTTGGAATTATTCGGCAGCTCGACGGAGATTCGCTTGTCGCAAGCGAGATCGTCGATGGTCGCATTGCCGATCAATCGAAGCGCTATTGGCTGAAAGACGTTGTTTCTGTTGGCTAGTTAGGAAATACGAGAATGCCAACTTGCGCGTTGGGACTGCCTCGTTGAAGACGGAGTCCGTTTTGAAAGTCGACACCGCTAAAAGCGAAAGTGTCTCCCTCCACTAATTGATGCTGTGTTGAGTCCGCTGTTGAGCTTGTTGTAATACTGCAACTCGAGGCCGTGGCAAAGATCAGCGTCGGGCCAAATGTCTGAACTTGCACTGACTCTTTTGTTGCTAGGTCGACTGCGAAGAACTCCGGCGTCATTGAACTCGAACGAAACTTCATCATGTCATCGGTGGGAAGTGTCTGCGATCGATGAAGGGTGACTTGTTGCTGCAGGTCTTTTTTGCCTTTGGGGCTATTGAACCGCTCTTTTACAGCTGGAGATGTCTCGAAGTACACATGGTTTTCTTCGTAGAAAAGCGACTGCGGTGAGCGTTGCCATGTGATCGCCCAAAACGTTTTATTTTCAACACACGAGAATCCATGAAGATGCCATGGCGGTACTTGAACAACAGTTCCGGCTTCAACAAGCAGCTGCTGTTGTCCTGTGAGGCGAGCACGGCCGTTGACGATTGCGACATAGCTTTCGATGGGATGCAGGTGTGGATCGAGGGGTGTTTGATCAGGGAGAGTTGTCCAGCTCACTGACCAACTCGCGGGAACAATGCGATCAAGAACGGGATGTCCACGCATCGTATAGACGGCGCCGGCATTTCGCCATACACCATCGACTTCGAGGCCTGACGTCATTTGCAGCTCGTGGCGATGTACAACTGTGGGGCCTTGCGGATTCATCTTCTTCATTAGCGTAGGTCGTCTTTAAGCGTTCAAGTCTAGACGCAGGGCGAATGGACCAGGCCTCATGAGCTTGCCACGATTGTAACCGGAATGAGCTTCACTTCGCCACAATTTTGGCTCTTGGTTATTTTCACCTTTGGTCTGACGTCGGTCTTCTCGGCGGGGCACCTCTATCGATCGGTTTTGCTCGCGGCCAGTCTGATTTTCTATTCGAGTGGTGACGGTGCCATTCTTTGGATTCTTCTCGTGTCATCGGGCATTGATTATATTGCCGGTTTTTTCGTTGCGCCAGAGAATCGACTGGCAAAGCGCCGATTGGCACTAGCGTTGTCGCTGATTGGAAACTTGGGGTTCCTTTTCTTTTTTAAGTATCTTCATTTTGTTACGACAGATGTGCTGCCACTCATCGGCATTTCGGGAGTAGGAAAAGACATCGGCAGTTGGACGCTACCGCTTGGGATTAGTTTTTATACCTTTCAATCGATGAGCTACACGATCGATATCTACCGCGGAAAGCTTAAACCTTGCCGGTCGTACTGGGACTTTCTGCTCTTCGTGACATTTTTTCCGCAGCTCATTGCCGGTCCTATCGAGCGTGCGACACATTTATTGCCGCAGATTTTGAAAGCGCGGAGGACCGACCTCGATGGACTGCGACTCGCGATGGTTTATATTGCGATGGGCTTTTTCAAAAAGTTGTACATCGCCGATTCGATCGGAACGACAGCACAGCTGATTCTCACCGATACCAACGCGAGGCCACTGGAATGGTATCTCGGTGGCTGGACTCTTGCGATGCAGGTCTATTTTGATTTTTCGGCCTACTCGGACTTCGCGCTCGGGCTTGGACTTATCTTTGGTGTGCAGATCAGCGAGAACTTTAGGCCGGTGTGGTTTGCGACAAATCCCCTCACATTTTGGGAGCGTTGGAATATCACCACGGGGCGCTGGTTCAGGGACTATTTTCTGGTGCCCATTGGCGGGAATGGGAGTTCGCGTCTCACGGCCGCGAGAAATATGATATTGATGTTCGGGCTGGTCGGGCTCTGGCATGGGGCGTCTTGGAACTGGATCATTTGGGGACTCATGCACGGAGTAATCGTTGCGGTCTATAGAGATATCAAGAAGCATTGGCCACAGTTCGTAAGAGTCGTCCCAGCGGTTTTCGGTTTTCTCTTTATTCAGCTGGTTCTATTGCCGGTGAGTGGGCTGCTGCATTTTGCGAGTGACAAGAGTTTTTTGGAGAATACCGCTCGCAGTTTGGAGCATTCGCTCTTAGATCTCAGTGGGATCCGGACATATCTGCCTCATATTATGGGCTATGTGCTTCCCGGAATTGTGCTCGATATCCTTCGTGAGAAGTTCGATTTCAGAAAAGATATGAGTATTGAGGCGCAGTTCGGATTGAGCGCGCTTCTTCTTGGCTTTGCTTTCTTTCTAACAAAGGGTGTTCGGTATCTTTCCTTTGTTTACTTTTCTTTCTAAAAACAGGACTGGCGAACGATGGCACAAGATGAAAGTAGACGATGGAAAAGATGGCTGCGATATGGGCTATTGTTCTTAGTTGTACTCGAGGTCACTGCACAGCTCGGTTATGAGCTGCGTCCGCACACGATCTATCCACCGCTTGCTTGGATCCCAGGGCCGGCTCCTCACCAAATGGCTTTGGCCCGTCGGACTTCAGAGCAAGGAAATCCGTCTGAGATTGATCGCGGTGAGAAGGTGAAGTGGGCTGTTGTCGGTACAAGTTGGACCGATGCAATGGGAGTTCCTCAGAATGAGATTTGGCCAACGTTGCTACAGCGGCGATTTCTAAAAAATGACGTGCATATTGAGAATTATTCGGGCGATAGCACCAGTGCTGTTCAGACGCTTCGGTATCTTCGCTTGAGTGGCCGACATTTTGAGAAGATTTTCATTACTCTCGATGGACCAGTCGAGGGTCTCACCGATGTCGGCGAATGGATGCTCGGCTTTCAACATTCCTATCGGTGGTTCAATGTGCAGTCGCGGTTCCCACTTTGTTTACTGATGGCCGTGCAACTATTCAAGACATCGGAGTTTTATCAGACGTTCCACTTGCCCGACTTTTTTCCAGAGGCCAGTGCCGATAACGATAAGTCGTCATCGACATTGTCTATTGAGAAAGAGACGGGGCTTTCTGGCTGCTATCCTCAAGAGATGACTCGACTTGATTGCAAAAAAGCCTATTGGCATCGACGCGAAAGCGAGCCGACTGCTGATCCATGGGTGATTTGGAACGAGACATTCCTTCCGTGTCAGTTGAAGGCAGATCGGAAGTGTGGTGTTCCCCCGCGGGCAAATGAGATGCCGTACACGATAGAAAGCCGCATGCGCGCCTATGAGAATAGTGTGAAAGAGTCTTATAGACTCGGACTTCAAGTTGCGGACCGAGTTTACTTTGTCAGTCACCCCATGATCGGAGTTGCAACCGACCTTCCTGATGGAGCTGTCGACATGACGGCGTCCAGTCTGCCACTTGTCAACACGGCACCGGCAGTGATTACCGCTTTGAGTACACTCGCTGGAATCGAGTTTCGTCTCAAGAAGACGGTTGCGATTGAAGCCATTGGAATGCAGCTCACGTCGGATACGATCGATCTACACACTCAGCTGCTTGCGTCGACGGAAGACCGTCGGCGTCTTTTTCTGGATTCAACCCATATATCTGCAATCGGGCACCAGCGGGCTGCCGACATCATTGAGGCGCGAGTTCGGCGCGATGATCCTCGACTCGTGAGAGCGGAAAACTAAAGCGCATCGAGGCAGTGGATCAGGCGCTCGAGATCTTGCTTGTTTGGAATTGTCACGCGAAGTGCTGTGTTTAATATTCGAACATCGATTCTATGTTCTTCAAAAGTCTGAATGGCTTCGTTCATCGCTTTTGGTTTGAGCAAGACAAAGTTTGTCGGCCCAGACAGGTAGATCTCGAGCACACCATTCTCTTTTAGTCTGTCGAGTCGACTTAAGACACGAGTTCGGGCCTCTGCGACAGCTTGAACTCGCTCGTGCATCCGCTCAATATGTCGTGCGATGACAGCGACCGCGTCGGCTTGTGGGTGAGAGAAAGGCATAGCTGGCGATAGGGATGAGAGCATACGGATGACATCTGGATGGCCAATGATGCCGCCGATACGAAGCCCGGCTGCACCCCATGCCTTCGATAGGCTGCGAAGGGTTACGACATTAGAAAATCTTTGCGATAATCTTTGAACGCTGTCGAGAGGACTAAACTCAATGTACGCTTCGTCGACCACGATCAAGGCACGGTCATTGACGAACTGAATGAACTCGATGAGTGCATTTGGGTCGATGACCTCACCGGTTGGATTGTTTGGGTTGCAAAAGAAAACAACCTTGGTTCGATCAGTGAATTGATACTTGAGATCGAGGAAGCGGCTACTCCATGTTGAGGAGGCAGCACTTAAGCTGTAAAAAGCGCTTTCGATCGGCCGGGCTCCGTTCAGTTTTGCACTGCGTGTGTAGGCGTGAAAGCTTGGGGTTGGAATCAAGACATCGTCGTCGTGCTCGCAGAAAGCACGAATGATGTAGTCGATTGCTTCCTCTGCCCCTCGTGTTGGTAGAATGTGTTCTTCGGAGGTATTCCAAATTGTGGAGAGATGATGCCGAATGCTTGCTACGGCCTCAGCTGGATAGCGCGACCAGTTTTCGCTATCGAGTATTGGCGGCTCATTCCAGTTGAGACGTAACCGACCTTCTTGCGACTGAAGGTTCTGAAACCGATACGGTGTGACCGTCCGCAATGACGCTCGGGCGCGTTTTAGAATGGCAAGAGGAGCGTGGCTGTTCTTTGTCACTGAACTTGATACTAGTCACCTTTGCTGCGAGACTGAAAGTTGAAATATTCTTGCGAGAGGTCAGTTTCGTTGAAACTTGCGCCGCTGTTCATCAAAAGTTGGAGCCAGAATCCCGACAGAGCATGCCTTTATTGGGGTGGACAGATCTATACCGGCTCGGATTTGCTTCAAACTTTACATCGCCTGATGGGGAAGATGGTATCGCGAGATTTTAGTCGGTATCAGTTCTGGAGTTTTTGGGGCAGCAATCATCCCTTTGGCCTCCTGATGCCGATTGCTTGTGCGGCACTTGGAAGGACATGGGCACCGCTTTCGCCTCTACTTAGGCGCGAGGCCGCGATCAATTGTGCAGACGAGATGAAAGCGTATCTCATTGATGTCGACACTGATGAGAACTGGTCATCACTTTGGACTCGACCGGGCGGACCTCATCAAGTCGAAGATGTTCAGGCACTTGCAACAGCGATATCGAACCTCTGTGTTCACGACGCAGAGACCGGCTTTGCGCTTTGTTTTCAAACATCCGGAAGCAGTGGCACGCCAAAGCAAGTTCTGCTTCCGGAGTCACATATCTTGGCCAATGTGATGACCGCGATTGAGGAGCAGCGCCTAACCTCAAATGATCGAGTGCTTTTGCTTTTAAGTTTGAGTCACAGCGGAGGTCTCTGCATCCAGGCTTTGCCAGGCTTGTTGAGTGGTGCTCTTTTGATTCTACAAAGTGGCTTTTCTATCCAGAGCTGTGTCGATGCGCTCACAAATGAGAGCAGGGAGTTGATGCCGACAACGACGCTCTTGGTTCCCAGCTTTTTGCGCGCATTAAGCCTTTCAGAGCGTGCAAAACAGATTGACTGGTCCAAGCTGCGCTATGTCGGTATTGGCTCGGCTCCTCTGAGTCGGCATATGCTTGAGGCCTTCCAGGGCGTGCCGATTCGCCTACTCAATATTTATGGCCTGACCGAAGCAGGCCCATTTCTGGCTTCTTGCAAACTCGACGATAAGACACCGGCCTTCATGGATGTTATGCCAATTGGTCACGTCCATAAGAAATTTGAGTGGAAACAATCTGAAGCCGGCGAACTCTTCGTTCGGGGGCCTGCTGCGCGGGCCATTTACTCACGACGATCGAATGGTGCAAACGCTCCGGAGCTGACTGCGACTTTCGATGCTGATGGATGGGTTGCGACCGGCGACGCCGTGAGAAGCTTCAACGGCCTACTGTATTTTACGCATCGCATGGACGAGACGCTGAATGTCGGAGGCATGAAGGTGACTCCCTCGCGTATTGAAGCTGTATTCGAGTCGATGCCCGGCGTGCGCAGTTGCGTGGTCAAGGCTCGGAAGCATGCGGTCTTCGGTAGTATTCTCGTTGCCATGCTTGAGATTGATCAATCGATTTTGGACATTGCCCTCATAAAGAAACGCGAGCTTGTGCGCGAGGCAAAAAAATATTTATCGAGTTATGAGACGCCACGTGAGATTGAGTTTGTTGAGTGTGTGCCGCGGTCGGCGATTGGGAAAAAGCTCCGCCACCATCTTTAAACTGGCCCACTATCGTGTGTTTTTTTGGGCTGATGAGCGGCGGCGACAGATCTTCGCTCGCGACAAGCTGTGCCCATCAGCACCGCACTTCGGGCGGCGAGCGCTCTCAGTTTAAGTTTTGATTGTGGTAAACGGAGT
>JAEUWE010000388.1 GCA_016791465.1 Pseudobdellovibrionaceae bacterium | reverse complement strand
ACTCCGTTTACCACAATCAAAACTTAAACTGAGAGCGCTCGCCGCCCGAAGTGCGGTGCTGATGGGCACAGCTTGTCGCGAGCGAAGATCTGTCGCCGCCGCTCATCAGCCCAAAAAAACACACGATAGTGGGCCAGTTTAGAAGTCGAGCGACATCTTCGCCATATAGATCCTCGTCGCCTTCGGCGTATCCGTCGTCCCCACCTCTTGCGCATAAGTGACGAGATCCAAGCGGAACATCGCGAAGTCACCGTTAAAGCCGGCTGTGAAGTATCCCTGATTAACTCCAACCCGCCAGCCGCCCTGAAACCACGACTTCACTTTCCATAAAAACTCGGCTCCCATGTGCAAGCCTTTGCGCAAAGTGAAATTCGTGTGTCCCATATCGCGAATGTCCAACATCATCCGCGAGCGCCAAATCCACCAATCCGGAAGCTCATACATCGATCCAACATCAAACCTGCGTTCAAGGCGATTGGGCTCACGCGAGTACTTATCGATGACATGAAAGTTTGAAGTGAAACCGTAATCCGCAACATTTCGTACTGTGGCGCCGAATGTTGGCTTCGCGTACTTAAGAAATGAGAAGAAGCCCGACGTCGGAATCTGCGGCGTGTACAGAATCCCAAGATCGCCATCGACCGTCATACCTTCGGCGGCATCCTCCGCTTTCAAAATATTGGAGTCGAAAGCGAGTTCAATCGCCGAAATCGATTTATTAAAATAGCCGCGATAAATGGCTTTCGCGGTCGCCCCCATTGAAAGCTTTCCACCATCGACAGCGATGTTCCATCCACGCGCATAGGCCAAAGTCGTATCTTGATGCGCAACAACTTGCAGTTGCGGACCGACCGATTGAGCCACTCGCAACTCGAGTGTGAGATCAACAGGAATGAGCGCCAGCCCCCAGCGCGGACGAACAAGGTAAGCGTTTAGCGCACCAATGCGCGCTGAAAAATGGTTTCCATAGTTGCTCTCTAAGAGCTGCACCATCTCTGAGATATTGTTTGTCTTCGAGACTCGATCAATATCGTTAAAGAAACCCGGAAACTTCGTATCAAGACCCGCGTGAATCAATTCAAGATTCGTCTGACCTTCTGGTAGTCGCGCCAGACCAGCAGGATTATAAAACATCGCGCCAAAATCATCGGCAACACCGACGAAAGCATTGCCCATACCCAGCGCCCGCGGTGTTTGCCCGTGTTGATGAATTGAAAAATCTTGAACATCTCCAGTCGCAGCAACGGCACATGGACCATCCACGAAAAGTCCAACAACTAGACACACGCTTAAAACGGATGCCGCAAACGGCCGTTTCGATCTCGTCAAATGCATCATCATGTCTCCCAAAGTTCGACAATTAGTGTAGTCCCGGAACGAAAGTTTCCGGTACACTTTTCCCATGATGCACAGAGCGATCACTCTGACTTTAGTCTGTATACTGACGGCGACTGCACCGAAACTTGCGCATGCAGCAAAGACGTCACCATCTCCAGAAGACTCTCTCGACACCCCGAAGCCAGCAACAGTTCCGTCGACCGAAGAACTCGAGCGTGCCGGGCAAGTGGAGATGTCAGTCGCTCCCGCCGAGGTCGGCAATAAACCGCAAAATCCGCAGGCCTACTACTTCCGCTACCGACAATCGATCACTGTCCGTGGCGGCATCGAACAGCGGTTTAACGACATCGGTAGTCCTGGTTCGATTCTCTCCATTTTGTATTGGTTTCCGCGCAAAGATCTTCGCGGCATCGAGGGGGGCGCCGATCTCCAATCCGATGGCAGCGGTACAATTCATATTGCAAGCCGAAATGTTGTGGGCAAAGGACGCTGGCGTGGATTTCATAAACTCGGTGGCGGCGTGCGTATTGTTCCAAGCGATCAGATGGTCACTTTTTTAAGACTAAAGAATTGGCAGCTGCGCATGTCGGGCGGCGTTGAGTATTCTATTTCTGATCCCTATACACTTCGCCTCGATCTGGACGGCACGGTCAGCACCGAGCGAATGGCGGCACTTCTTACTTTTGGAGTCGCTTGGAACTGGTGAGAAGATCCCGCGCGACCGACTCGGCGATACGCTCTAGATCCGATGTCTGTCCATTGTTCCAAATCACGATGTCGGACCCTGCGAGCTTCATACTGAGATCGGCCTGCTTGCGAATTCGCTGATACGCCTCGACCGATGAAATGTGGTTTCTTGCAACCAAACGCTGCACCTGAACCTCAGGGCGAACGGCAACACAAACGATCTTATCAAACAACCCCTGCATATCCTTCTCAAAAAGAAGGGGCACTTCATACACCGCAACACTATGTCCTTTGTGCCTCAACTCTTGCCGCAACTCGTCGGCCTTCTTGCGAACCTGAGGATGAAGGATCTGCTCCAACGCGCGAAGCTTTGCACCGGTTGGGTCGACAAATACGATCTCTCCAAGACGATGGCGATCGATGCCACCATCATTCGCCCGTACGGAGCGACCAAAGAGCTCAACGATCCGTTCGACTGCTTCTGAACCCGGCTCCAGAACCTCATGCGCCAACACATCGGCGGACACCACGGGAATCCCCATGCGAACAAACACGCGCGCTACACTCGACTTACCACTTGCGATACCGCCAGTCAGACCAATCCAAAGCATAGGCACAATCTAACCCGTTGCTCCGAATCGGAACAGCAGGACCTAGAGGATGGTCTAGGAACGGTCCGGTTCAACAATCGCAAGCCCGTAATTCTCAAGGGTTATCGCTCGTTAACCGATGAAATGATCGTGGATCCTTCGAAATTTGAGACCTTCGGAAAATATGTGCTTCTCGAGAAGCTCGCCATGGGCGGGATGGCCGAAGTGTATCTGTCTCGAAGTATCGGCCACGGCGGCGTGGGAAAGTTCGTCGCAATCAAACGCATTCTCCCTCAATTCTCCGAGCAGCCCGAATTCGTCGACATGTTCAAAGACGAAGCTTCAATTGCAATCAATCTCCAACATTCAAATATCGTCACCATCAACGAGTTCGGTATGGAGAAGAACCAATTCTTCATCGCCATGGACTTCGTCAATGGGCGAAACCTCAAACAGATTCTGACGAAGGCCAAGCAAGCCAACCGTGCGCTTGAGATCGAGCACATCGTCTACATCTGCAAAGAAGTTGCGGCAGGTCTCGATCACGCTCACCGCTGCCTCAACCCGGCAACAGCCAAGCCGCTCAACATCATTCATCGCGATATGTCTCCGCACAACGTCATGCTGAGCTTTGACGGCGAAATTAAAGTCGTCGACTTCGGCATCGCGAAAGCCGAGACCCAAATCGAATCAACGCGAGCCGGCACTCTCAAGGGTAAATTCGGCTACATGTCTCCAGAACAGGCCGACGCTCAAGAGGTCGACCAGCGTACAGACGTGTTCTCGCTTGGGATTATTCTCTGGGAGCTTCTGGCCAACGACCGACTCTTCGTCGGAAAAAATGAGATTGAGATTCTGCGCAAAATTAAAGAGTGCAATATTCAGCCTTTGCGTAAGCTCAATGCGAATATTCCTCCAGAGCTTGAGAAAATTGTCTCCAAAGCACTCGCCAAAGATCGCAATCTTCGCTACCGCAACGCGGAAGACTTCCATCGCGACCTGCATCGTTTCTTGAATCTTAAGTATCCCGACTTCTCCAAAGGCGATTTTGCAAAGTTCCTGAAAGATCTTTTCGCTAAAGAGATTGAGGAAACTCATCGCAAGCTTCTCGACTACGCAAAGACTGACTTTTCTGCGCTGATGCGACCAAAGAAAACACCCTACCAAGGTGTTACCGACAAGATTGCGCCATACGGCGGCATGGATGGCACACCCAACTCGATTGCATCGACGCAAAAGAGCATCACTGCGCATCCGAACAATCCAGGCGCTAAACTCGAGAAACAGCTCGAGCGACGACCGGCTCCCCGCCCAAAAAAGGAAGCCGCGCCCGCCAATGCACCGAACTCTGAAGAAGCGCCGCCGACCACTTCACCCTTCGAAGTTCGCGAGGGCGCCAAAGAAAACATCATCGAAGCCAAAAATCCGAATGAAACGCGCGGAGACTCCGGCCTTAAAATCGATCAACCGCAAAAGCGTGGTGCCAATCCGTACGGAGCCGCGGGCAACTTCAATACAGCCTACAGCGGAACAGGAAGCCCCAGTGGAACTCCCCCCGGAACCTATGCAGGAACGCGTTCTCGTCTCGAGAATAGTTCCTATCACCGAAAATCATCCAACACCGCCGGCATCGTTGCGATTTTGATGGTGGCCGGTGTGTTCCTCGGTGGCGGCATTTGGTACTTCACAAATCCCGACAAAGCCAATGTGTTGGTCGGTAAACTCATTGCCGGTCCAACCGAACAGGCTTCGACGGGAACTGGGAAATCAGCACCCGAACCGCTTCCGATTGAGCTCGGGCCGAAGAAGGTTATGGTACCGATCACTTCAACACCTCCTGGGGCTGAAATATTGATCAATGGTCGCTCCTCAGGCGAACTCACTCCAGCAACATTGAATCTTGCTGACGGCGAAGAAATCGCTCTCACCTTGAGACTTCAAGGGTATTTAAAGTACGACGAGCAGGTCCGGATCCAAGCTGGCCGCATTGTAACGGCGGCGCTGCGCGCAGATCGAAAGGCCTATCTTGATATTGCTGTTATGGGCACTGGCGAAATCTCAATTGATGGCCGAGTCATCGCGCAAAGTGGCCCTGCAAACGGAGTCGTGATTCCCGCCGATCAGGACGTCACAATTCGAGTTTTTGATCCATTGACCAAAGCCACCGATGAGGTCCGTGTCCGTGTTGCAGAGAATACAACACGTCGGATCACCCTGATTCCCCGTGCAAATATTCGTGGTCCAGGGCCTGCTGGTCGAT
Source organism: Pseudobdellovibrionaceae bacterium (assembly GCA_016791465.1). Taxonomy (GTDB): domain Bacteria; phylum Bdellovibrionota; class Bdellovibrionia; order Bdellovibrionales; family JAMPXM01. The sequence continues at coordinate 5,622 of JAEUWE010000388.1, read as the reverse complement.
AACTCTTTCATCGCAGTGACAATATTCACTTTTTTTGAGACAGTGTCGCCATGGCTGACACCGTCGTAAACCGACTTATCGAAACTGCTCGCCGACACCCACACTCAACAGCGCTTCGCTTTAAACAAGGAAGCCAGTGGAATGAACTAACCTGGAGTGACTACCTCACCCTCGTGCAGCAATTGGCAGCGGGCCTCCAAGCCTCCGGCATACGCAAAGGCGATCGCGTTGCGATTCTGGCGCACACTTGCGTAGAATGGGCCGCGCTCGATCTCGCTATCCTAGGGCTCGGTGCTGTCACTGTTCCAGTGTACCCATCGTCAACGCCAGAAGACGTCGGTTATATTCTAAACGACTCCCACGCCAAGGCGTTGATTGCTGATAACGGCAAAATTCTCTCGCGCCTGCCGAGGGATCCAAATCTTCGATCGCCCGAACTCTTGATTTCAATCGATGCCGAAAAAAGCAAAGACTTCCTGACTCTTGACTCGATCCAAAAGCGCGGCGTCGATGCTCTCAAAGCATCGCCGAGCCTCTACGATCTTGCCGTTGCAGAAGTTCGCGCAGACGATATCGCCACACTGATTTATACTTCAGGTACAACCGGCAGACCGCGCGGTGTCGTTCATACCCACGTCCAAGCGATGAGCGAAGTCACCGAGGCTTTCCCTCTCATGGGCGTAAACTCAAACGACACGCTTTTGACATTCTTGCCCTTCGCTCACGTTCTAGGTCGCATCGAAATCTGGGGACACGCGGTCATCGGCTACACCATGGCCTTTGCTGAATCGATCGATCGGTTGAAGAACAATCTCGTTGAAGTTAAGCCAACAATCATGATTGCAGTGCCTCGCATCTTCGAAAAGATTCATGCGGGCATTCAAGCTCAAGCCGACATCTCGCCACTTCGTCGCAAAGCCTTCGATCTTGCTCTGGCCGTTGGGAAACAGGTCAGCCTCTGCAAACAACAGAAAAAAGCAATTCCGCTTGATGTCGCTCTTCAGTACGCGATCGCCCGCAAACTTGTCTTTGACACGATCAAAGAAAAGCTCGGCGGACGCTTGCGATTCTCTGTTTGCGGTGGAGCCCCACTTAGTCGCGAGATCGCCGAGTTCTTTCACGCGGCCGGCATTCTCATCCTTGAAGGATACGGTCTCACTGAAACGACGGCCGCCGTTTGTGTGAACACACCTTTTGACTACGCTTTTGGTACCGTCGGAAAACCCATTGGCGACGTCAAAGTTCGGATCGCCGGCGACGGCGAAGTTCTGATCAAATCAAAGAAAGTGATGCGCGAGTATCTGAACGATAAAGCCGCGACCGATGCCGTTCTTATTGATGGCTGGTTTCACACCGGTGACATCGGCGAATTCGACGACGCTGGTCACTTGAAAATCACCGATCGCAAAAAAGACCTGATTAAGACTGCCGGCGGCAAGTACGTGGCACCGCAGCGCCTCGAAGGCCTCGTTAAGCTTTCGCCATTTGTTTCGAATGTGCACATTCATGGAGATCAACGAAAGTATGTCGTGGCTCTACTGACGATGTCGCACGACCACCTCGGACGCTGGGCAAAAGATCAGGCGATCACCTACTCGGCACCTGAAGAGCTTGCCGATCACCCGAAGGTCAAAGACCTCTACCGCCGCGCGATTGCCGACGCCAACTCGCAACTCGCGTCGTTTGAGACGATCAAGAACTTCGCCGTTCTCGCTTCGGACTTCACCATCGAGTCCGGCGAACTCACACCGTCTCTCAAAGTAAAACGCAAAGTCGTCGACGAGCGCTACAAGACGCTCATCGATTCGCTGTATTAGGTTTTCGGTTTGGGCTCGTCGCACGAGTGTCGAGAATGCACTGACTCTCGGATCAATAAGCAATCGAGCAAGATTCCTTTGTTGATCGAGAGGAGCAAAAATTCTAAGATTGATCTATGATTCGAATTCAGAAAGCTTTTGGACGGGGTAATTTAGGCGGCTTGGCAATCATGGCCATTGTCGTCACGGCATTTTATAGTGGAGTCGCTTACTGGCTCGAGTTTCTCACTGGGCTAAATCCGATCGTCGTTATGGCGATAGTCTTCGGCCTAGCCTACGGCGGCGTCGAGACTTACCTTCATTTTCGATTCTCCAAAGAAAGATTCAGAACGGCTGAAGGAACAGAGGAACGATCTCTTCCTCAAGACCTATTCATAACGATTCCAGTGTCATTTGCTGTTTGCATTCGGCTCGGTAACTACACGATATTCTCTTTAGCATTCGTGGTTGGACTAATTGCAGTTTGGTTCGTAGCCGGCCTTGGATTTCGAGATTAGTCCATTGAAAAAATAACGCTCATAACACTTGTCTCCTGACCGTAGGGCGTTCAGGAAACCGCACCAAAACGATTCTAGTCTTCCATCCGCCATCTTACGGAAGACCCAGCTCACGACAGAATGTGGTGAACGGGAGAACGCGGCCCTCGCTCTCAAGACCGTAGTCTTTCTTTCCTCGATGCACCTGATAGAGCCTGGGTATCTTCAGTTTCCGACCGAGGAGCGAGAGGGATTTTGAAAGCTCTCGATCGCCCGATTTGCACTCGACCGCGAAAAGCGGTTTGTTCTTCTGCAGAACAATGAAATCGATCTCACGACCAGTAACAACATCTTTGAAATAGCGAAGCTCGGTTTTGAGTCCGAGTGCGTCCTCTTGATGGTGACAGAACTTCAAGAGATGGCTTGCGACGAAATTCTCGAATCGCGCACCCGCGTCGTCGAGTTCTGACCAATCCCAAAGGTAGAGCTTTCGTGTCTTTTTCACTGCCTTTATTTTCGTCGGCCCATAAGGTGAAATGCGGTAGCAATAGTAAAGAGATTCGAGAATTTGAATCCAGCGATCAACAGTGTTAGGAGAAACCTCAAGATCCTCCTGCAAACTTTTGATCGAAAGAGGCGACGCAACCCGCTCCTTGAGCGACTCCGCCAGCAGCTCAATCATTGACACATCCTTGACCGTTTCAAGATCGCGTAAGTCTTGAGTGATGACGCGCCCGACGCGCTCGCGCTGCCAGCGATTGAGATGAGTGGTGCTTTGCTTGAGAAACGGCTCAGGAAAGCCCCCGAAAGTCAGAAGTGTCTCAAAATCACTTTGCGTGGCAGATCGACCAATCTCACCAAGGCTCAAAGGATGAAGTCGCAGGTAGTGATATCGCCCGACGAGCGAATCTCCCCCTTTGCGAAAATGATCGAGTCTTGCCGAGCCCGTGACGATGAAGTTCAGGTCAGGCGAATACTTGTCGTAGTATCCCTTGAGTAGGCCCCGCCATTTTTTGAATTTATGAATCTCGTCCAGAACGATGAGCCCAAGCTTTGGGTTAATTTGATTCGTGAGAATAAGTCGCTTATCCGTACCCAAATCCCAATTCATATACTGCTCGGGCTTCTGAATAAATGCCTTGGCCAGAGTCGTTTTACCAACCTGCCGTGGACCGCCAATAAAGACCATTTTTTCGGTGAGATCGTCTCGAATCTGCGAATGAAGATACCGATCAATATTCATATGACTGAACTTTAGTATGGAGTAAAATTCAGTCAACTGAATTTTACTCCATACTTCGGCGGCAATCGAAATACTCTGTACAGTTTCTCAAAGACACGTCGCTGATGCGCCAGCAAACTCGTCTGGTTGATGTCGATCAGAAAATAGCGTTAAAATTCTGATTATGATCCAGAGATTATGTAAGCCATCGAAAATAACCAGCTATTTCTTGTTTGGACCCAGAGGTTCAGGCAGAACAACCTGGTTCAAGAGTCTCTATATTGATCCGCTGGATATAAAAACTTTTGATGATTTGATGCTCGAGCCTCACAGATTTGAAGCGCTCATCAACTCACCTGAAAACCGGAAAAAACGTGTAGTTGTCGACGAAGTGCAAAAGTTCCCGCGAATATTGGCAGAAGAATTTGTTTATTGAGATTAAATCAAAAGAATGAGTAACTGAGGAAGATGCCTCATCTCTAAACACGCTCGGTTACGACGTGGATTCTCGTGCAGAAAAGTGGCTTCTTTCTCGCGACCCTCTTGAACAAACATTTGGTTCTGCAAGAGCCCTACATTGGCAAAAGGCAATGACTGAACTCTTTGGTCTCGCATAACCCAACTACCGACGGCGCATCGCCTTGAGAATCGCATCGGCTGCCGCTTTTGGTTTGGCACCGATCAGCGGATGCACACTGTCCTCGACCACGGTCACCTTGACCGGATTTGATTTTTCAAAATGAGCAACGGCCTCATCTTGGCTGCGTCGACGACCAGGATCCTCTTGACCCGCAAGAATGAAGTGAACTGTTACATCTTTCGGAAGCTCCGCTTCAGCTAAATTAAATTCGTCAGCCGCACGAATCATTTCCGTTAGTCCTGATTCAACATCGGCAGCCGCGACACCATCTGGCAAGACATCGGTCTTCATGTAATTGCCAACAAGGTTTTCTGCAACTGTACGTGCACCTTGCTCGCGCATCTGAGACATCCACATGCCGCCTAACGGATTCCATGCCAGGGCGGCTTCAGTCGCCTGCATCGCCGCCGCTACACCCGGTGGTGAGGCCTCACCGGGAAAAACAAGAGGTGCGATAAAAACGACATCGCGAATCTGAGCGCGAACGCGATTTGGTTCGACGTACTCCGTAACTGGAGCCGAACCGTATGAAAAACCAACCGGAACAATGGGGCCCTTGATTGTAAGATGCCTTACCAACGCCTCCGCTTGTTCGGCGTAGTCACGAAGCGAAGCACGTTCCACCTTGGCCCTTGGAGCCGGTGCTCCGGCCATCGAATCAAATTGTGAACTGTAGGCAAAAATTAAAACACCTTCACCATCGGCACGCGCCAAAAACTCTTTCTTAAACTGGATGAATTCCGTCATCGGAACCAACAGTCCATTGAAAAGAAGCGCTGTGGGCTTTCCTTCTTGAGCAGGAATGTACTCAAAGTAGACGCGACGACCCGAGACTTCGAGATGCCCTTTGACCAGTGCTGATGCCACTCGTTCGGATCGAAAAAGATCGCGACAGAGAGCACCCTTCACCACCGTCGCTTGCGCGCCACTCGGAGCTAAGACCATCAGGTTCAAAAGGAGAATGAGGAAAGCCATTTGAATATCGCGCATGCGCAGCATATTCCGGCATTTCACAAATTGATTCCAGAGCAATCGACCAGAAGGCCCACCCCGGAAAGGCTTTCAAGTCTTATAGGTAAAATCGAAAAAGAATCGAGAGATAGGCGCCACCGAGATCAAAGGCCCTGGCGGTGCCGTCGCTATTGAGCAGTTCTGTCCCCTGCGTCTGCGTCCCGGTGATCGCCACCGTGTCTTTCGTGCTTTGAAGAGAGCCCACCTTGAGTGAGCGGTATCCGATTTCACAATTGATGGTCGTCGTGTCCACCAAATGCGTCTCACCACCGACGTAAGCCCGCCATGCCGTTGCGGTCCCGCTCGCTTTTTCCGTGTAATTCCCAACACCCAATGCCGTCGTCCCCGCCGCCGTCATTCGATACTCTTGATCAAGAGAGACCGCCGCAACGCCAATTCCCGCCCCAAGAACAATTCGGGTATCGGTCCACTTGAGCATCGGTGCCTCAAGACCCA
>JAEUWE010000365.1 GCA_016791465.1 Pseudobdellovibrionaceae bacterium | reverse complement strand
ATGAGTGTCGGCGCAACAGCTGGAGTCGAGCTCGGCGATGGGCGCGAAGTGATGGAGGCCGAGGGTTCAGAGTTTCATCGTCAAACGGACCAGCGACAGTACGGGGGCATTCGCGGTGGCATCAGCACAGGCGAACCGATTTTACTGCGTGTGTTTTTTAAGCCGACGGCGACGGTTCTTGATGTCGCAAAAAAAGGCCGCCATGATCCATGCATTGTCATTCGCGCGATTCCAGTTTTGGAGTCGATGGCCTGGATGGTGATGGCCGATCATCTGCTCTGGGCGCGCCAGGACAGAATTTAGGTACCCGCTCCCTTCACACGTGCTGCTCTTTAAAGATCTTGGATCGAAAGACGAGTAGTCCAACGGTGAAGCTCATCACGCAGACGGCAAAGGGATAGTAGAGCCCTAAGTACAGCGCATCTTTTCGCTGAGTGGTGAGATTGAGAGAGAGGGCAATCAGCGGGACCGAACCGCCGATAATCCCGTTGGCGACGTGATATGGAAATGAAACAGAGGTAAAGCGAATACGCATGGGGAACATGTCGATCAACAGCGCCGCGACCGGTCCATAAACCATAGTCACAAAAAAGGACTGTGCGAAAAGTGTCGCAATAATTAAATTTTTATAGAGATTGCGATCTGACGCGGCGTTTGAGAGCCGTACGTTTTCCGTGAGGAAGCTGAGAGCGAAGTACGTCGGAAACAGAATGATAGTCGAAGCAAACAGCCCGGTTAGAATAATCGGCATTCGTCCGAATTTATCGCTGAGGTGACCAAACAATATGTTAAAAGGGGCCGCCAGCAAGATCGCCGTGAACACCATGGTGCTGGAGTCTCTGTATCCTAAGCCGACAACGCTGTGGAGATAGAAAAAGGAGTAGAAATAGGCTGTATACCAGAGGACTCCTTGGCCGGCGAGAGGAGTCAGAAGGACGAGAAGAATTTTTCTGAAGTTAGTTTTGTCATGGAAGCTTTCGTAGATCGGACTCTGGGATGTTTGCCCGGTGATTCGAAGATGGTGGAAGGCGGGTGGATCATTCAGATTTTTTCTCAATAGATAAGAGATCAGCACGAGTACAATGCTGATAAAAAACGAGATGCGCCATCCCCAAGAGAAGAAGGCTTCTCGTCCAAGGTAGAATTCCAAAGTCATATTGGTGAACATGCCGAAGGTCAGGCCGACCGAGGCCATGCAATGAATAATACTCGTCAGTGCGCCTCGGTGGCGAAGTGGTGCGTGTTCGGCGATGAGAAGGACGGAGGCGCCATACTCGCCACCAAAGGCAACGCCCTGGATGATTCTGAGAAGAAACAGAAGTGTGACGGCAAAGCCCTCGGCCTGAGTATACGTTGGCAATAGACCGATGGCGGACGTTGATCCACCCATTAATACGAGTGTGATCAGGAATGTGTATTTTCGTCCCACGGAGTCACCAAGCCAACCGAGAAAGAGGCTGCTAATGGGGCGAACGGCCATCGCAATACCGAACGTGATGAGGGCAGAGAGGAAAGAGTATGTGTCCTTTAAGTTGGGGAAAAAATTGAACGCAAAAACGGTAACCAAGGTTCCGAAGAGGTGGAGATCGTACCATTCAATGAGTGATCCCAGTGAAGAAGTCACGACAACAAACCATAGCTTTGAGTCCCGATTTCTTTCCATTCCGATCCCATCTTTCTCTCGAGGCAGGTGGGGCGATGACTGAATAACGTTAATGTAATATAGTGTTCTAGTTTTCAATGACTATTGCGTCGCCATAAATATCCTTACTTGAATTGTTAAACGGATGTCAGTAAATAGAGCCATGGCTTTAGCGGCGGGGTACTGCTTCATTGTGACTATGCAGCCGCTCGGCAGTTCGGATCTGTTTATCCGGCTGCGAACGGCTGCTGTAAATGCACTTGATCTGACGACGCCGAGTTCTGGATCAAGCGTCAGTGCTTTTGACGGATCGAGTTTGTTGGTTACCGGGGTGACCTTAGGCTACATGCTGGTATTGATCGTGCTTTCATGGATTCACTATGATCAGAGACGAGCGGCAGAGAGTGAGTTCCAACAGCACCGACGACAGTTGGAAGGGCTGATCTCTCAGCGCGCCGAAGAACTGCAAAAGAAAAATGAAGAACTTGAGAAGAAGATAGCTGAGATTCGAACGTTGCAAGACAGCGTCGTTGCGCAGAAGAAGCTGGCCTCGTTGGGGAAACTTTCGGCGGGAATCGCGCACGAAATTAAAAATCCTCTGAATATGATTAATAATTCTGCGAAGACGATCATCGACTTTGTCAATGAGAGCATGCCCGGGTACGTGGAAAGGGTTTCGAAGTATCTGGAGCGGCAAGAGAAGGAGTATTTTCTAGAGGACATGAATGACATCAAGGTGGCGAGTGAAATTATCGTGGCAAATGGTGCCCGAGCAAATTCGATCATCAACAACATGCTGTCACAAGTTGCGCGACGTGGTGTGCAGGCGCGACAAGTCGGTCTTGTGAGTCAGGTCGACGAGAGCCTGAGTATTGTCTACCATACCATGCGTGCGTTGAATCCTTTTAGTCTCGAAATCCAGAAAGAGTACGATGCTGAGTCGCGGTCGTTCAATGTGCACGAAGATTTTGGTCGAGTATTTACAAATGTTTTTGAGAACGCATTTTACGCTATGAAAGAAAAGAGACGTCAGGTGGGGGATCCCTATCAGCCGGTTTTGAAGATCAAGATCCAATCAGTTCCGGATAAGGTCTTGGTGCTGATTGGTGATAATGGCATCGGCATTCCCAAAGATGTTCTGGAGAATGTCATGGAGCCTTTTTTTACGACAAAGCCGCCAGGCGAAGGGACTGGGCTTGGACTTTCGATGGTTCACGACTTGGTCACGGCCAACGGCGGTGACGTTGATATTGTATCTGAGCCCGGAGTCGAGACGACGGTTCGAATTCAACTGCCGAAGCGACCGCAGGAACGTTCTGTTTAAGGCTTGAGGTTCCTATGAAAAAGATTCTATTTGTCGATGATGAAGAGGGCATGCATCAGATTTTTCGGATGCTCCTTAAACGGGAAGCTCGCGAAGGACTTTTTTCGGTCGAGTACTTCACCAGTGCGAGCCAATGTTTGGCGTACGCTGAGGGCTCGAGCTCACTTGAAGACCTAGTGATCCTTACTGACATTTCAATGCCTGGAATGGACGGTTTTGAGTTGCTTGAGCGGATACGGGAAAAGTTTCCGCAAGTACCGGTGGTGGTGATCAGCGCCCATGAATCAGATGTCTATTTGGAAAAGGCCAAGCGCCTTGGGGCGATCGCGTATCTGACGAAGCCATTAGAGATTGCTGAACTAAAGAAGCTGCTTTGAGTTATTGCATGAGCCGCTACAGTACGCGCCACATGGCGCGGAGCTCGTGGCCTGCAACGGACCTTGCGGTCGCGAGAATCTTGTCGCCACGGTTCAGGCGGGCAACGCCTGCGGGCGTGCCGGTGAGGAGGATATCACCTGGGCAAACGGGGAAGCGCTCAAGGACGTAGCGACGAAGCGTTTCAAAATCAAAAACCATATCGCGCGTATTGCCGCGTTGGCGAACTTCGCCATTCACTTTCAGTTCAAACTCAAAGTGCGGGATGGAAGGAGGAAGCGGCATTGGCTTTGAGAGCGGGCAGCTTTCTTTAAAAGATTTGGCGAGGGTCCACGGTTGGCCGGCGGCTTTGAGTTTATTTTGGAGGTCGCGAGCGGTGAGATCGAGCGCGAGGTGGGCGGCATCAAACTCAAGATCGGGTCCAAAGCGGAGGGCGATTTCAAGTTCGTGATGAATATCATCGCTATGTGTGGGAAGGGAAAACTCGTCTTTTAGAGTGACGGTGCTGCCGGCTTTCAAAAAGATCAGCGGATTCTCCGGAACGGAGTTGCCGAGTTCTTTTGCGTGATCGGAATAGTTGCGGCCAACGGCCCATACGTTTTGAATCATTTTTTTCGCCTTCTCCACAGTCCGTCTTGATAAAAATAAACGCGACGCACGGCCGGTGTCCACGGTTCCGATTGTTCCAGTTCAGATTCGTCGCTTTCAAGAAATATCACCGCGGACTCAAGCCAATCGAGGTGAGAGACAACAAGAGTGACTTCGGCGGGGTCAGTCGCGCGAAGTCGGTCACTTTGAATCCAGTTGCGAACTCGGTTCTCAAATTGAGGTACAGGTTCGCCAGGCTGTCTTTCGTCGCAATTGGCGTCGATTTCCGTCTTCAAAAGAAGGTCGTCGGCGAGAAATCGAAGTGTCTCTTGGCTGCGCTTTCGGGGAGTTGCAATCAGGCGGGTCGGGCGCGGGAGGCGTTTTTCTTGAACGTCGCGCGTGAGGCGCATGGCCTGCTCGCGTCCTTCGGCGGTCAGGCGGTCAAGGCCGGTGAGGTCGCGTGAGCCATGCCGCATCAAGATGAGGATCGGGGTGCCTCGCGAGCTCGATTCTGCGCTAAATCCCGTCAAAGCGACCTCCCCTCAATTCAAATAGTCCACTTGAAACAATGCGCTTCTTTCGCGTAGTCTGGTTAGATCATGTCGTCAGTTGAGCGTGTTCACAAGTACCTAACAAAAGATCTCACAGTCCGTGCGGCTGCGGTTGTTGCGACTCGGGTTGTCGAAGAGATGCAGGCCACACAGAACAGTTTTCCGATATCCACGGTTGCCGTGGGGCGTTCGATGGTGGCGTCGCTTCTGATGGCGTCGCACTTAAAGAACAAGCAAGAGCTCTCGGTTTTTATTCAGGGTTCGGGCCCACTCTCTCAGGTTTTTGCTGAGGCGAGCTTCGAGGGCAAGGTTCGCGGCGTTTCAAGTCACCCGCATCTTGAAATGCCGATCGAGCATGAGAAGATTTTGGTCGCGCCAGCGATTGGCATCGGACTCCTCACCATTACTCATCATTTGCCGATTGGCGGAGCACCCCATCGTGGAACGGTGGAGCTGGCGACGAGTGAGATTGGCGATGATATTGCCTATTATCTTCAGCAGTCGCATCAAATTGGTTCCGTCGTTTCTCTCGGCGTTCACGTGAATACTTTTGGCAAGGTCGAGGCCGCAGGTGGAATCTTAATCGAGCTGATGCCGGGCCACACCGAAGAAACGGTGAATGCGATTGAGGCTCGAGTCAAAAAAGCGAAGCCGATATCGACTCGCATTCTCGAGGGTGCAACGGCCGAAGATTTAATAAAGGACTATCTCGGCGATTTCGAGCTTATTGAAATGGATCACAACTACCCAATTGAGTACAGCTGTCGTTGCACAGCAGAGCGCGTGAAGCGGTCGGTTGGGCTCTTGGGTCTTGAAGAGCTTGATTCGACGATCAGCAAAGCTGAAGAACTTGAAGTCTCTTGCGAGTTCTGTGGGCGTCGCTATGTTCTAACAGTCGACGACCTCAAAGAAGTTCGCGCTGAAGTCTATAAACAATCGTTGAATTAAGACACCATGGGAGCGTTTGCTGATTCCTTGTCTAGGCTGAGTGGTCGTGGCGTGGGTTTGTTTCTAGAAACAAGTAGCCCGATCTCGGTTCTTATTCATAAGATTGAGGAGTTCCCGGCAAGAGAATCTCGCGTAACAAACAGATGATGGAGTGGCGATGATTTCCAATCAGTCGTGGTATCGGGCCTTGACGGCCTTTTCAGGCCTTTTGGTTGCGACGCTGATTTTGACTGCGGCCTACGCTTTTGATCGGTATCAAGACCGGAGAGATCAGCCTAGCGAAATTGCGGCTCAGCACCGCCGTTCGCCAGATGAGGAGTCGCCACTCAGTTTTCAGCTGCTCGATGAATCGAAGAGCGCAGGCGTGAGTGGAATGTCGTTGCAGGAACAAGAGACGGACGATCAGAGCAGTTATTATGGCGAGGCTTTGCGGCGTCTTAAGGGTGCGGCGGTGGCTGTGGCCGACGTGAATAGCGATGGACGCCCGGATATCTTGGTCACCTATTCGCTTTTCAAAGATGAATCCGCCAACCGACTCTTTATCAATCAAGGGGGCGGTCGCTTTGAAGATAGGACTGAAAAGTCGGGTCTGGCGGGGCTTCATGGGCGTGGACTCTTTCTTGATTTAACCAACAGCGGTCGGCGCGACCTTGTTCTGCTTGAGAAGTGTCCGGCTGTGTACCGCAACGACGGCAGAGGTGTTTTTACGCGCGATGAGAGTGTCGACCTCGGCTGTCACTGTGCCATTTTTGGCGCGAATGTTTTGGATATTAACGAAGATGGGTATATCGATCTGCTTCTTTCCCCCTATGCGGCAAAGTGCAATGAGTCTCCAAATAATCGAGCTCAAGCGACCAATGGCGGTTTGCCCATTTTTTTTGAGAGTCAAAAAGGACTGACATTTAAGCGAGTTGAAAGACCGGGTTTGCCTACTCGGTCAGGCTGGACGCATGCGATTGGCGTTGCCGATATCGATTATTCAGGCCAAAGTGATATTTGGTTTGCTACGGACTATGGCTCTGATCGCATCTTTCTCAACGATGGAAAGCAGAGTTATATCGACGTGACCAGCGAGAACACAGATCACACGTATCAGGGAAACGGCATGTCGGCTGAGATGGCGGACATCGATAACGATGGACGTCCGGTCGTGTTTGTCTCCCATGTTTTTCAGCGCTACTACAATGTTGAGGGCAATGCGCTCTGGAAATGGCGGGCCGGGCATCGGTTTTCGGAGATTTCGACTGAACGAGGAGTGAATCGCTGTGGCTTTGCGTGGGGTGCGAAGTTTGCCGATGTCGATAACGATGGCTGGCAGGATCTTGTTGTTGGCAACGGCTTCCGTTCGGCAAGTCCTAACCGCAATTACTACTTTGCAAATGGAACCGTCGACTCTGGTGCACAGTACATGCTTCGCCAGTCTCGAATGTGGCCATCGATGCGTGATGTCTCATGGAGTGGTTATCAGTCGCCGTGCTTGTTTATGAATCAAGGTGGCAAGTTCGTCGACATGGCGAAGTTCACTGATTTTAGTCATAACTTTTCTTCTGACAATCGCGGGGTTGCGACGATCGATGTCGAGAACGACGGCCGTCTTGGCTTCATTTTCTCCAATCAAAGTCAACCGGCAGAGCTGTATCGGAATCGTCCTGTCGGGAGCGCTGCTCGTCCGGCATGGATTGGATTTGAGTTGATCGGGAGTCAAACCAATCGCGATGCTATTGGCGCCAAAGTCGAGGTTCGCTTAAGCGATGGCCGTGTCCTGAGGCGCGAGGTCCAACCATTCAACGGCTATATGGCGCAAAGTGATGGGCGTGTGCATTTTGGGTTAGGAGTGGCGCCGAAGATTGAATCGATTGTTGTCAGGTGGCCGGCACCGCAGTTTGGTGTACAGCAAGTACCCACGTTTGAACTCAGTTCGTATAATAAAGTGGTGGAGCAATGAAGCCGAAAGTACTCTTCGGATTGGAGATCCCTTCGATTCGCGATCCGCGCTGGGTCTTTCTCCTTTCGCTCACAAGTTTTGTTGTTTTCGCCGTGATATTTCCTGGATTCAGGCGAACGCCTGAGCAGATGTTGGCGTCACTGACGACCTGTATAGGTCTTGAGCTCGGTATCGCTCGCCTCTTGGGTAAAAAGCTGATCTTTCCGCTGAGTGCGTGGATCACATCGATGGGAACCTTGTTGCTGACTGATACGGCGAGTGTCGAAGGTGTGATGATCGCGGCGACGCTTGGAATTTTGTCTAAGCAACTGATCACTATTCGCGGCCGTCATGTTTTTAATCCTGCAAATTTCGGTGTCCTTGTGGCCTACTTTTTCTTCACTGACATGATCACGATTTCCCCGGGGCGCTGGGGAGGAACAGTGGCGACTGTTGCTGTGGTTTTGGCGCTCGGCCTCTATATCGGATTCAAAGTGAATCGCCTCTATCTTTCGCTCAGTTTTGTCGCGAGCTACTTTTTAGGCTGTAGCATCATGGCGCAGATACTGGAACGTCCGCTACTCGCGCTTTGCTTGCCGATGACAGGTGCTGCATTCTATTTGTTCACGTTTTTTATGATTACAGATCCGAAAACTTCGCCGGATCGTCCACATGAACAGATGATCTTTGGACTATTTGTCGCAACACTCGCGACCTATCTTCGATTGATGGCTGTGGTGAGTAATCTGTTCTTGGCGCTTTTTGTTGGCACGGCGGTGTATTCGGTCTGGCGCAATCGGGACCTTCTCGCGAAGGCCCCTGAGGCCGCATGACGTCGTGCCGTTCTTGCCCGGCGTGGCGTCAGAGTTTGTTTGGAGAGTTTGACGATGCTGAAGTTGCAGCATTGGCGGCGCTGAAGAAGCCATGCCATTTGAGCAAAGGTGATGTGCTATTTGAGCAAGGCGCGGCGGTTCGAGGGATGTATTGCAATGCCAATGGTCTTCTCAAAGTGCTGCAGAAAAATCAGAGTGGGAAAGTGATTTTCTCGCGCCTTGTATTTCCAGCGGATTCGGCGGGGCATCGCAGTCTGTTTATTGAGTCATGCTATAAGGGGACGGCATCGGTTGTATCTGAGTCTGCTGACGTTTGCTTTATCGGGATGGCCGATGTGCTCAAGCTTTTCTCGGAGAACAAGGTTTTTGCGCGCAGCTTGATTGCGAAGCTGGCGAGTGAGTTGGATCGTGCCGTCACCGAGCAGATTCAAATGAAAGAGATCTCGTCATTCGCGAGACTCTGCCAGCTTCTGGAAGGACTTTTCGATCATTTTTCTGAAACTCAAAAAGATTTGAAAGTGCTGCGTTCGGCAATATCAAAAGTGGACATTGCGCGTTTACTTTCTGTTGCTGATGAGACAGTCATTCGTTGGATGGCCGATCTCAAAAAAGAAGAGATCGTCGAGCTGCGCGATCGGCGATTTGTTTTGCTGAATCCCTCAAAACTTCATGCGTATGCTAAGGGTTGAGATACGTCTGCCAGAGTTCGAGAGCGGCCTGATCGTTGCCATTGAGTCCGGCCGCTTGCGTAGTTGGGCGAATATTGAGTCGTGACAATATGAATCGATTCAAAGTGGTGAATTCTGGTTTGAGCCCAATGGCCAGCATATCTTGCTTCGTCTGAACGGCCGGCTCAAGAAGCTCCTCGCGGATGAGTGCGAGGCCTGCTACTCCGAGACGCGCCTCAGAAAAGTCGACGTCGATCTTCATCGCAAGTTTAAGAGCCTGGCCAGGTATTCCATAATCAGCAAAGTCTGTCGTCATCGATAGGAGTGCCAGACCGAACATATTGTATCGAGTCTGGAGGAGTTGGCGAATGCGGTCGGGGCGTGAAAGTACCTCTTTGATGTAGTGAGGGCCTGCCGGCAAAACAACGCGTCCAGCGTCGATCTCAGGTTTCATCTTGAGTGCATGAATAATAAGATCATAGATCGACATCGGTTTGCCAAACGCGGGGTCGGCAAACTGCTTTCGGTTGTTCTTGCTGATTGCAAATGCCATCGCGTTGAAAGCTGCGGCCTTGTTCTCTTCGGAGTGTTCGTTCCGATTGGGTTTTGCCTCAGGCCATACTCGACCATGTTTCGGCGCCAATTCGTCAAGACGAGTCATGAACTCAGACAGTGTTTGCTGATAGAACAGCAGGCGCTGCTCAGGATCGACATCGCGGCCGACATCGCCAAGGAGCTGATGCTCGTATGAGGAAACGTAGAGAGTGGCTTCGGCTAAGCGTGTTTGAAGTGACATGACTTTGGTGATTTTATCCATCGACGCTCGGCGGAGTTCAGAGGCTGATCCCTGGCGGCCAGCATCGAGAATTTCGTTTGAAGTTTTGGCGACCTGGCCCGTTGTTGGCGCAATATTGTCTTTTGAAATTTGCAAAAGCTCTTTCATTTGTTCGTTTGTCGTGCCCATCTCGTTGCCGAGAGTTTTTGTGGTGTTGTTCATTTCGCTGGTGTTGTCCTTCATCTCGTCGACTTTCTTAAGCTCGCTGCAGGCCGACAGGCCGAGGGCGCTGATGAGTCCAAGAACCGCGATTTGAGATGAGGGGGCAAGAATTGGTTTTTTCATAGACCTGTGGAAGATCAAGACCCATGCCGACGGGAGAGGGGGATGTCGCCAAGCTCAGGCAGCCAAGCTGT
>JAEUWE010000354.1 GCA_016791465.1 Pseudobdellovibrionaceae bacterium | reverse complement strand
AATGAGTCGCCACTACTGCAGAACTCTCAGGTGTCCGAGGTCAGCACCATCCGCAGCCTTGAGAACATCACCGAGGGCATTTCAGAACAACTCAGTCATGCTCGCCATCTCGAAGAGCTGGTCGCGACGACACAAAAGCTCAACAGCGTTCTCAAAGAGCTTTCCCTAAAAAAGAAAGTGGTTCGGCACGAGAAAGAGAAGGACGAAGACGAAGTCCATCCAGATGACGAGGACGTGTTTCTTTCATTGCCAAGAAAGCTCCCCTCGTTGGCCTCGATTTTTAAAGGCTCCAGCACACGACGGCAGCGAATTGTATATGGCGCTCTTCTCATTCTCGCGCTTTTGGGGGGCGGTCTTGAAGTCTGGCGTGCCAGCGAAGAACGTGCCGCACAAGAGCTGGCAGCACAGAAACTCGCCGAAGCAAAACTCGCACGACTCAGTGGCGATTACAGCAAGGCGATTTCGAGCTTTCAATCCATAAAAGACGGTAAGACACTCGATAGCCTTTCGACTTCTGAGTTGCTCGATATGGCCGACGCCCATGCTCAAGGAAAAGACTATGAGCACAGCGACAGCCTTGTCGGCCAAGTGTTGGCGCGTTCAACAAACCCGAGCGAAGTCGCGCGGGCACATGCGCTGGCGGGCGTGGTCGCCATGCAGAAAAAGAATTTCGATGGGGCCGCTGTCGCCTACGAAAAGTCGATTCAGACTAAACCGCTTTATCCGACTTTACACAATCTTGCGGTTATTCGTTTAAAACAGAAAAAGTATAATGAGGCCGAGTCGCTCTTTCTAAAAGCACTCGCCCAGCAAGACACAGACGGAATCGACAATCGCGAGGCCACCTTGTTTGGTCTACTTGAGGCCGCCACCGAACTCGATCGCGCGGAGCGAGAGAAAGTTCCGGAGACAAAGGAAAATCGACGGCTGTCAGTCGTTCGAGGCCTGTTTGCACAGGCCTCGACAGCGCCAACAAAACGTTCGGTGGAGTTCAAGTTGGCACAAAGCTTTATCGAACTTGAGGATGGAAAGGTGGACGCCTTTCAAGTTCATGCTCTCGAGTTTATCGATGCCGCGCGCAACAGCACGGACAACAAAACATCTTCTTCCGAGCGAAAACTGTCGCTCGAAAACTCAGTCGATGAGTCAACGACGGCGTGGACCAACCTCTACAAGCTCTGCATCTCCATCTACAACAAAGATCGCAGCAACGATCTCAATGCTGCGTTTTATGGTTCGTGCCTAGCAAGAACCCACGGAGCAAATGCAGCGCTTCCCTACGTCCAATACGCTCATTCGAAACGACCGGACGACCCGATCTATGCGGGACTCCTTGGAACACTCCTTTTTGAAAACAAAAAAATTGAGGAAGCGCAAAGAGTTTTGGTCACGAACATTGACCGACTTGAAGCGAGCTCGAAACTCGGCTGGAAAACTCTTACTCGGATTTGTGAAGATCAGGCAAAAACTGACAATCTCACTGCCGAATGCCAAGCCGTGCGAACGCCAGCTTCAGATCGAACAGAAAACATGACCAACGCCCCTGGCGTTATTCCGACGACAGTTCAACCGCCGTCGGCCACTCACTAAATCACAGAGTTAAAACAGCGGACCGTCGCCGCCACGATCACAGTCATTTTCGTACGTTTCACAGACCGCAACGGATTTCTTTACACATTCCGCAATACACCGTTTCAATTCGGGACCGGGTGTTTGATAAAATGCAAAACATTCGTCAACGCACTGTTTGGTCGTATCCACGGGCTCGGCAGCGGGCTGGGCAGAATGACTCAAATTGGCCGACAACGTCAAAAACGCAAATAAAACGAACTTCAACACGGCGATCCCCCTTCTACTTGGGCGTCAATATGGAGGTGTTCTCTATGGAAACGTCCAGTTCCGTCAAGAACTCAGACGTTTGTACCGAAAGGAACTATATCGGAGCTCCGGGAAATGAGATTTCTTTCATTCCAAAAGAGAAGGCATGCAGTTCTGGCGCTTATCGCCTCAATCCATCTCTTTGGGTGCGGGGGCGGCGGCGGAAACGGAAGCGCGAGCTCACCGTCACAGTCTGGTCCCGGTGTTGCCTCGATGCAATTTTCAACCACGACGACCGCATGGCCCGGTTGGTGTAAAACGCTAACGGCGACGCTCTTAAATTCGAGCGGCGCAACGGTATCGGCATCCACAGCCTTTACTGCTTCCATTACGACCCAAGATGCCTCGGTGTACTCTGACAGCTCTTGCTCAACGACAATCAGTTCGATTGCCGTTAGTGCAGGATCTTCGACACTCACCTTGTACTACAAACCAACGGCGGTCAGCTCCACGCTTTCCGTTTCACTGTCGCATTCGTCATTCACAACCTCCACCTATTCTGGCACGTCGGCCCTCCCCACCGCCGTCGGACTTAAAGGTCAATCAAACTACTCAGGAGGCGGCGGCAACGGCAACGGGCTCAGCACGGGCGGCCTGAACGAACCCCGTCGAATGGCGATCGCCGGAAGCAAACTCTTTGTGGCCGACAAAGCCAATCATCGTGTCGTCATCTACCCAAGTCTCACCGCGACCGCCCCCGATACCGTCCTTGGCCAGGCCGATCTAACGTCCAATAGCGGAGCCAATCCCGCATCGGCGTCGTCATTCGCAGACCCTGTCAGTGTTTGGTCCGACGGCACACGGCTACTCGTCACATCAAAAAGCCAGAATCGCATCCTGATGTGGAACACAATACCAACCACAGACGCCACCCCTGCCGATCTCGTTATCGGCCAAGCGAGCGACAGTACGACCGCGACCGGAACAGGTATGGCCGAACTCGACAGTCCCGAGCACGCCTTTATCAGCGGAACAAAACTCTTTGTGGTCGACGGCGGAAACAGCCGAGTTCTGATATTCAATACGGTACCGACTGCGACCGGCGCTGCTGCTGACGTCCAAGTTGGAGCGTTCGGAAGCGGCAACGCCGCCGATCAATTTGCAACGCCGTACTTTGCGCTCGTCACCGGAACAAAGCTACTGGTTGCCGACGGCGGGACCAATCACCGCATACAGGTCTTCAATACCGTTCCCACCGCGGCCAATGCCGCAGCCGACCTATCCCTGGCCCTCTCAAACGCCAGCGCTCAGCCAACAGCGCTCGCTATAGTGGGAAGCAAACTGCTCGCTTACGACGAAGATAAGAGCCGCGTCGTGTTTTGGAACGCCATTCCGACGTCGGCGACTTCCCCCGACGGCGTCATCGGTCAAGCCGATTTATCAAGCGTCAGCACAACTGTTGATGACTCCACCCTCGGAAGAGGTTACGGCTTACTGGTCGACGGAACGTCGCTCTGGGTTGCAGATACCGAACGGCATCGGCTCCTCAAGTTCACAACACCTGAACCTTAGGCTCTGATAAAACCGATATGACCGCTCCCTCTGCGATTGCAAATCGCCTTCAGAAAAACTGGAATCGCATTAAACCGTGGGCCGATCGTTTTGAAATTGAAGCCTTTCGTCTCTATGATCGAGACATCCCCGAGTACCCCTTCGTCATCGAGATTTTCGGAACATTTGCTGTCCTCTGGAACCGGCAAGACGCTGAAATCGACGCCGGTAAAGAGCAGCATCTCACCGACACGCTCAATGCACTGACTGCGCTTGGATTTTTTCGCGATAAAGTGATCATCAAGCGTCGAGAGGTGAAAGAACGTCGTTCAGAACAGTACGGCCCACTCTATCGCCGCGAAGAGGAACTCCCGATTAACGAATCCGGCCATCGATTTTTAGTCAATCTGTACGACTATTTGGACTGTGGGCTTTTTCTCGATCATCGACTATTTCGGAAAGTCATCGCAGATGACGTGCGTGCACGAGCAAAGACCGGTCCCGTCAGTTTGCTCAATCTCTTCTGCTATACTGGAAGCATTTCAGTTTACGCCGGAAAGGCCGGAGCAAAAACAACCAACGTCGACCTCTCAGGACGCTATCTTGATTGGGCTCAACGCAACTTCGTCGCCAACAGCCTGATGACAAGCAATCACCGCTTTGTTGAGACCGACGTTCTCGATTGGATCAAAAGCGGTCAAGCCCTGAAGTCAGGTCTCTATGACGTCGTTGTTTGCGATCCACCGACATTTTCAAACTCCAAAAAGATGGTCGGGACATGGGACGTCGAACGGGATCACGTTTGGCTCATCGATGCGCTGACTCAGCTCTTAAAGCCTGGCGGCGTGCTGTACTTCAGTACAAATAAACGCGGCTTTAAGCTTTCGGCCGACGGTTTTGAACATCTCAAGATACAGAACATTTCTCGCGAAACTCTCCCTAAGGACTTCCACGATCAGAAGATTCGAACCGCATTTCGCATCACACAACCAATATCAGAGTGACCGCAAACGCCATCCCACGGCCATTTTCAGTCACTTTCGCAACGACGCCCAGACGCTCGGAATCGCCCACATTGAAAACAAGCTTATAAAGACTTCACGCTTTTTTTGCTCAAAAGCAAACTCCGAGGCCGCCACGCAATCGCCCTAAAACTCGCCTCCAGCGCGGCTCCTGGCCCCCGTGTTGCTCTCTACCGGCACACGGGACGTGAACGGCAAGCGGTACGTCTACGGAAGCTTCGAAACCTTGGCGGACTCTGGAACCCTCCCCCCCCAGATCCCCCGAATTCACGGAAGACGTGAGTTCTCCTAGAGAGCGCCAAGGGATCGAAGCGAAGGGCCTTTCAGGCATGGCACGGTCGCCCCCCGACCACCGCCATGCTGGCTGAAAACCCAGTCCGTCCCGTTTCTTTTTTTAAGCCTGGCCCGCCGGCTCGGCTTTTTCAGTGACTGGAAACAATTGAATATTGAGTTGATAAACACGATCGCCTTTTCCGGCTTCGCGTTTCACCATGAGATCTTTCTGCACGCGCTTGCGAAGCTGACGCAATTCAAAGCGCACCTGTTCAAACTCAGCCTGAGTCATCGCGATCGTCATTGCGCCAAACTCACGTTCTTTCGGCGAATCTCGAAAGAGTGATTCAATTCCAAGGTAGATGAGCTCAGCTTGAAGGCGACGAATCATCGCAACGGGAACATCTTGCGGGGAGTCGATCAGATCTCGCCCTTTCATTACATCCCCGTGCCCTGCGCCTTCAACAGCCGGCTCCACCTTCAGGTGACCGCCATCAACAAGGCGTTTGAGTTCCTGCTTGATATCATCAGGCGACGTCTTTGCACGGAAGAGGCGGTAGAGCTCGTCAGGATCAAAGGTCACGCCTTTCTGCTCGGTCATTGCGTAGATGACCCAACCCATCCAGCTGGGAACCTTGCCCCACGCCTCAGCATTGATTTCGCCCTTATCAAAAGCGCGACGCGCTCTCAGATCCGCCAGTTCCTTCAAATACTGATTGCGATCGATTGGCTCGGTGGCCTGACCGTATCGAACCAAAGCGCGAAACTCATCCGTTTCGGCTTTATTGAGACGAAGTGCGCGTGCAAATCGCGCAATCATGTCTTCTGAAAGATTGCGACGACCTTCGATAATGAGTTTCAGATAATTTGGCGACTTGATATCGGCCGCGGCCGAAAATGCGGAGTACGAGTAGGAACGAAGTCCCGTGCTTTCCGTCGCACGACGATGTTCGTAAACGTCCTTCAGATACTGTCGAAAATCTGTGTATTCCGCGAGTGAGGGACACTCCGCTTTTGCCGGTACGTGAGTCGCCGACGACGGCGTCGGTGTCGCTGTAGGACCAAACGATGGAGCTGCTTTTGTGTCGTGGAACTCTGTGTATGTCATCGGTTTGAGGCTTTCACCGTGTCCAACGATTGACAAGCAGTTGCGCGAGCTTGGAAGCGACGCGCAGACCGCCGTGTTCAGCTCGGCTGGTGCAGCGAGCCACGAAGGGCGGCGCGTTACTATATCCGTTTTCGCTGTTGAGAATTCCAACACCTGTTGAAAGTTTCGACAGCTCAAATTCACCCTCGGAAAAGAAGTGTCACAGTTTGAGACCCGCTCTTCCGCTAACGAAGTTAAGCCTTTACAGTGGAGTTGTAGCTGCAAGTTCGAAAGTTCAGTTGTCCGTGTGTCGAGCGAACAGTCAGCAAGATGAATCGGTACAAATGCCAGGGGGAAGAAGAAATGCGACGCTCAACACCGACACCACGGATCCAGAAACTCAAAACTCAGTACACCCGAACGCAAATTCTCGAGAGTCTCATTTACGAAATAAAGCCCTTTGCGCTCGCGATCGGCGGAGTCGCACTCTCGATCCACTTCACGGAGGCAGGACAATCCGTCGGTAAATTTTTTGCTGTGACGATGCTCGCCTGCGGCGTCTTCATCGTCTACTCACGCATGAAAGCCCGCGGCCTGATCCACTAACTCAATTGTCAAGAAACTCAGCCTCGTGCTGATGCGCTCGCAACCAGTGACGATGCTCTTTAAACCGAGCATCGTGCGCTTCAACAAGCTGCCAAAAATTTCGCGAATGGTCCGCGTGCCTGAGGTGCGCTAGTTCATGAACAACCACATAGTCGATGACCGCCTCGGGAGCGATCATCATTTTATAGTTGAGGCTGATATGCCCGGCTGAGGAACAACTCCCCCAGCGCGTCTTTTGAGCCCGAAACGAAAGCCCGCTTGGATAAAGCTGCATCTCTCGTGAAAAATGAGCCACGCGCTCCGGCAAATGCAGGCGCGCCTGCTTATCATAGAACCGCTTGAGCGCGAGCTTCACAGACGGCTCCGCAAGTTCTAAGCCCCGAATGATGATAAAGTTCTCAATGGCCTCGACGGCAGGGCTCTTGCGCTGCTCGTCTTCGAATACGAGTTCTCGCTCCTGACCAAAAAAGTGAAGCCTCGCTCCGGCGACCAGCCGCTTTCGCGGATGCTTGGCGTGATACTCGACCCACCGCTGCTTTTGTTGCTCAATCCACTCTAGATTCTCAAATACGAATCGCTCAATGAGGAGCATCGGCGTCGTCACTGGCGCAAGCACGCGCACCCGACCATCGCGCTGTACAGACAGACGCATGCCGCGACGGAAGGGTTTTCGCTGGATCTCGTACTCCACCGGCTAAATCCTACTTCACGACCACCCATAAAGCGAGTAGACCGAGACGTTGATGACGCGATCCCCATTCGACCAGCTCAGTCCCGATCTTATTCTCACTGCCGTCGAGCGGGCGGGTTTTCGTCCGACCGGCGAAACCATTCAGCTCAATAGTTACGAAAACCGCGTGTTTGACGTACGCGTCGAATCCGAAGAAAAAAGCGTGATCGCCAAATTCTACCGGCCCGGGCGGTGGTCGGCCGCAGCACTTCAAGACGAACATGAGTTCTTAGCCGATTTGCGCAGCGAGGGGATTCCGGCCGTCGCGCCGCTCTTGCCAGCATTTCAACACGGCGATTTCCTCACCGCGATTTTTCCAAAAATTTTCGCCCGCATGCCACAGGAGCTTTTCGACGACGACCTCAAAGAGGTCGGACGCCTGCTCGCCCGCCTCCACAACATCGGCGCACGTCGACCCTTTCAGCATCGCCCGATTCTATCGGCCGAGACCTACGGTTACGATGCGCTCGATCGTCTCGATCGTTTCGTCTATCCCGAACTCTGGCACCGCTACCGCGACGCCGCCGAAGCGATTTGCGAATACATCGAAGACGAACTCGATCCACGCGACCGTATTCGCATTCACGGCGACTGCCACAAAGGAAACCTGCTTCGCACCGATCCCCGCGGTGGCACGCGTCCTGAGTTTTTCTTTGTCGACTTTGACGACTGCTGCCAGGGCCCACCGATTCAAGATTTCTATATGCTTCTCTCGGGTGCGATCGACGTCGACGAGACTGCCGCCAATGAGCTTGAAACACTCCTCGACGGCTACGAGGAACTTCGCAAAGTACCGACCAACTTGCATCTGATCGAAGCCCTTCGCGGACTTCGCATCATTCACTACGCCGGCTGGATCGCTGCTCGCTGGTCCGACCCATTTTTCCCCAGCCTTTTCCCCGCCTTCCAAGGCGGCCGCGACAGCTACAACTACTGGGTCGACGAGTGCCTTCGCCTCGAACAGATTGCGAATAATCTGTAGGGCGGGGTGCTCTGCAGTCGCGCTGACGAAGTTGCATCTAGGAGACCAGACGATCATGAATGCACTGAGCTTCGAAGCAACAGACTCTCGGAGACGACTAGATTTCTTTACAATTTATGGCCGGCATTAGTATCTTTACGAATCATTACTTGTGTGGGAGGCCTATGAACAAAATTTTAATTTTAATATGCCTGTTTCCTTTAATTGCGTCTGCCAAGGCCCAAAAGGTCATGATGAGTTTCAATCATGATGAAGTTCGTACTCTCGCGAATAAGGAGCAGCGAATTTGTTATTACAACTTCGATATCAATTTGGGAGGTATGGCCCAAGCTAAGCCCGTCAGCTTTTACTCACGATATAAAAGCCTAGAAGATGAGCCCACCTTGCGTACAGATTTGTTTGTAATGGACTTGAACGACAAGAATGAATTTGTCTTACACGCGAACGGCGAACAAAGATTTCCAGTAACTGAAAAATGTCCAAGCAAAATTGAAGGCTTTTTAATCAGATAGTAATGCCTAGTTTCGACTAGTCGCTCGCCAACAAACAACTCACATGTTGACCGACATCCTTTAGTGCGATGACGATCTCCGCAAGCCATTGGCGTTCCAAATGTGATTTGTCTGATAGGTAGCTTGATACTGCCTCAATTTGGCCTATAGCCTATAGACACAAAGACGGAGGCCAAGTGAATTTAAATTTCGAAAAAATCATCATCGGCGCGATCAGTGTGTTGGCCCTGCAGCTTGGCTGCAGCTCGGTCGCGAAAATAGAGCAAACTCCTAAGCCGAAGGCCTCTCCTCGTTACGAACCCAGTCGTGTTCTCTATGGCAATCAGGGCGCCCCATTAACAGTTTACCGATATGTGAATTTGGGCAGCGTGCTACAGGCCGCAGACAGCGATGCCTTCAAAAGAATGATCCAAAAGTATCCAGACTCGGTGAAGATCATTGTGAAGCACGTTCCTCTCCCTCAGTTTTATCCGTCGTCGCTCATCGGTTCGCAGATTTTTGAGGCACTCAGAGATATCGATCAAAAACAAGCCAAAGACTTTTATGAGCTCACGCTGTCGACGGAGCAAATGCAGCGACTTAAAACCGAAGATGATTACTGGCATTTGCTCAAGCAGTTGAAGTTTCCAATTCCTCAGGTCAAAAAAGAGATCTCAAAAGGCCATGGGACATTCCGGATTCTTGAAGACTACGCCGAATACAAAAATCTCGGAATCGAAGGAACGCCAGCCTACGTCATCAATGGCGATGTTCTCGCCGGAACTCGCCCATACGAGGAGCTTGAACTGTTGATTGAGACGCATTTGCGGGGTGCTCGACCTTGATCCATAACATTTTTCGAAAATTTGATTTGAGATTGAGCTAAACTACGTAAGTGAAGACAGCACTGCTCGTCACAATTCTCCTTTCATGCTTCGCGGCTCGAGCCGGCGAAGCTGACTATATTACAAATCGTTACCCTCTCGCAAAAGGCAAAACGCTCTCTGCGAGAGAGAACAAGATGAGTTATCTGTATTCGACCGAAGACATCCCCAAACTAAAAGAAAACCTGCTTGGTACGATCGCCGCTGATATGCAGAGTCTCCCTGATTCATTGAATGCAATGAACACCCAGATGAATCGCGAACTAGACCTCGCCTCAGCAAACACTTCGAGCTGCAATGCCGAGGCATTGCACGATGCGATTTTAAAAAGGCTTGGCGGCTTTCTCATCGCAGAAATAGAACGATGGTCGTACACGAACAGAGATCTTAAAACGTATGGGCCATTCAATGTTATAAATGAGTACGGAACCGTGTACTCCGACACCGGCGTTTCTGGCTGTTGCGCCGACATCATGAAAATCAACAATAGCCTTGTCTCACTCGATAAGCTTGGTCATTTTATTTCGCACGGTTACGAGTACTTCGAAATTTCCCAGCGAAAGACAGGCGACATTTTCGAATCCCTACACACAAAAATAGGTAAAACTTCAATACCGTTCGCCGCAGGCCTTAAGGGCGAAAGCGGCGCGCTTGAATTCGGCCATCGTCAAGAAGCTGGCGGTTGGGGCATACTTTCTTCAGGCGTCTATTCCTACGCTGATCTCGCCGCCAATTACGACGGAATGAAATTTTGGAAACAGCTCACCACCGGAGAAAATCCGTACTTCGCGTGTCGTAACGGTGAATGGAGAAGAACGCGAGAATTTAATTGGTCCGAATATGTATCGGATGCGTGGGATGAAGGGATCAACTGCAATCGCTATTCGAGTGGAACCGTTCGAGAGAGTGTGGCAACTCGTATCAAAGAAGTTCAATCCGCAGCCGGGAAGACCGTCTTAACCTGTCCGGTCGAGCCGGAAAAATGCATATCTTTGAGAGCGCGGTATGGCGATGTTGCAGAGAAAGTCATGAGCCCGGAATGCAACTCAGCTCGCCGGCTCATCAACGAGCAAATGACCACACCAACCTCTGCCGTCAAAAAAAGGATTGCGCAGTGACATTACGGTGCTTTTTATATGGAGGGCTTTTACTTTCGGCCTTTGCCGTTGCAGAGCGAGGGACTGCGGCGTCCGCAAGCGGGCCAGACAAAAAATCGGCCCAACGAATTTTCACGGAAATCCAAGAGTGCGTAAAAACCGGTGACCGCAATAGACAAAGACACGCTTGTGTCGAAAGGCATTTTGCAAAATCAGTAACCGTCTATGAACGCGAAGTTTATACTTCGATCTTTCGTCGGCCTTTTCGTATCTCCGCCCCAACGCCTTGCGCGAACTCGGAGATCAAAGACCTGAAGTTTTGTTTTGATGTCACAGATGATCAAAATGATAAACGAAACGGCATGGTCTGGTTTGTCGTCGAATTGAAGCGGCTTAAAATCCGAAATATTCAAATCCGATAGAGAACTCAGTCGGTATGCTTCGGCGAGTCCCATGTCGCGGACCGCTCTCTTTCCTCACCACGCTGTCGCATTGCAGCTTCCGGCGCCGAAAGCTGCGGCGCGGCACAGGCGGCTGCGCGCGTGCCTCGCCCCCCGGGAAAGTGCTAATCTTGCGGCCTTTACGGCCGGGTCCCACACAACCGAGCTCCGCTAATCCCGCCAGGTCCGAAAGGAAGCAACGGTACCGGCAGCGAAGTGTGATGTGGGGTGCCCGGTCACCATCTTCAACCCTTACCGAGGCAGAGTCGACGATGTCACAATACCAAGTGATTGCGCGCAAGTGGCGCCCCCAGTCGTTTGGCGATCTGATCGGTCAGGATCATATCTCGACAACGCTACTCAACGCGCTCCGCGGTCACCGCCTTCCACAGGCGCTGCTTTTCACTGGCGTCCGCGGAACCGGTAAAACATCGACAGCGCGCATTCTCGCAAAATCACTGCGCTGCCAAAATGCCGTGGACTTTGTTCCCTGCGGAAAGTGCCGCGATTGCGAAGACACGACTCTCTCGCGCGCGATCGACGTGGTGGAGATCGACGGTGCCAGCAATAACGGCGTCGACGCCATCCGCGAACTTCGCGATAGCGTTGGCTATATGCCGTCGTCGGGCACGCACAAGATCTACATCATCGACGAAGTGCACATGCTCTCGACAGCGGCGTTCAATGCGTTGCTGAAGACGCTTGAGGAACCACCAGCCCACGTCATCTTCATTCTTGCGACAACCGAAGCACAGAAGATTCCCAATACGATTCTCTCTCGCTGCCAACGCTTCGATTTTCGCCGCATCCCTTCGCGCATTATCGCTTCTCAGCTCGCGAAGATCTGCGAAGCCGAGGGCGTGAAGGCCGATCAAGATGCGGTTTGGGCGATCGCCCGCCAAGCCGACGGCTCCATGCGCGATAGCCAGAGCCTCCTCGATCACGTCATCACGTTTTCTAACAAAGCAATTACGCTACCCAAGGTGATCGAAGTCTTAGGCCTCACCGATCGCTCACTCGTGATTGAAGGTGCCGAGGCGTTGATTCTTCGCGATCAGGCCAAAGCGCTGAAGCTCATCGACTCGGTGAACCGCAGTGGCGTTGACCCAAAACTCTTCGCTCAAGATCTACTCGAAGAGATGCGCAACGCCTTGATGGTGCGCCTCTGCGCCGACGACCCCACACGCGTTGTCGACCTTCCCGATAGCGAGATCGCCGAACTTGCAAAGCTTGGCCATGCCACAAGCGAAGAGGACCTGCACGCCCTCTTCGACATGCTCCTCAAAGGTATTGCCGATCTCTTGCGCTCAAGCGACCCGCGCCTGGTTTTGGAGATGACTCTGCTTCGCATTTCATCGGCACCGACGATGATGAGCCTCCGTGAGCTCTTTGCCGGTCGCACCGTTACCTCTTTCGCGCCGGCGCCGGCGCAGCCTCAGGTGACGGCCGCAGCGCCTCGAGCCATACCCGCGGCTCCCGCCATCCCACCGCCGACAGCGGCAGTCACCGCCACTGTGGCGGTAAACACAGAGCCAGAAAAACCAAAGTACACTGTCGAATCGTTCACGCGCTCCGCAAAACCGGGCGGTCCAACGGGAGCCTCGCCAAAGCCGAATAAAGCCCCTCCGGCGATTCCGGGACCAATGACGCCCATGACTCCCGCCACACCGCCGCCGCAAGTTCAAGATACCGAAGCCCCCGTCGACACCAAAGATCCGTGGCTCGGCTTTGTTTACAAAGTCCGCAAGGCCAATGGTTTGCTTGGCGCGATGCTCGAGAACACTCACATCCTCGAACAAACAAACGAGCGGATCACCATCGGCGTTCCAAAGAAGGTCGCGTTCATGATCGATAAGATCAAAGACCCCGACAACGTCCGCAGAGTCGAACAGTTCATCGAAACTTTCTGGCAAAGGACTTTGAAAGTCGAAATCAAGATGGACGACGGCACCTCGACCGTCGGCGCGCTGACTCCTCGTGCAAAAGAGGAAAAAGCCAAAGTCGAGCGAACGCAGTCGATCGAATCAGCAGTTGAGGAAAATCCGCTTGTCCGATCAGCCAAGAATGTTTTTAAAACTCAAGTGAAGACAATTCGTGAGCCGAATGGCTCATCTCAGTCAAAGGAGTCTAAGTCATGAAGGGACGCGGTGGTTTTGGTGGTGGCGGCGGTGGAATGCAGAACATCATGCGCCAGGTGAACCAGCTTCAACTTAAAATGAAGAAGCTTCAAGACGAGCTCGCCGAACAGACTTACGAAGGCACTTCTGGTGGCGGCGCCGTCACGGCAAAGATGAAGGGCGAATCGAAACTGATTGGCCTCACAATTTCGGCTGACGCCATGAAGGCTGGCGACGCCGAGATGCTACAGGATATGATCATTGGCGCCGTGAATGAGGCGATCAAAAAAGCAAAAGAGACGCACGCTGCGGAAATGGAAAAGATCACAGGCGGCGCCGGAATTCCGGGAATGTTCTAATGTTGCGAATCGGCTCGCTCGAAAAATTAGTACACCAACTCAACCGACTGCCGGGCATTGGCCCAAAGACAGCGCAACGGTTGGCGTATCATATTTTGCGCGAGCCCGATCTGTCCTTTGGACTTGAAGAAGCGCTGATTCAAGTTCGAGAAACGATTCACCTCTGTTCATCATGTTTTTCGTTTACGGACTCTCCGGCACAGCCTCCCCTTTGCCACTACTGCCTGGATACCTCACGGCGAGACGACGTGCTCTGCATCGTTGAAGAGCCATCTGATATCGCACGCGTTGAAAGCTCAGGGGTGTTTCGCGGGCGCTACCATGTTCTTCATGGCGCTATCTCACCGCTCGACAATGTCGGGCCGGATGACTTGAAAATCAGCGAACTGATGGTGCGCCTTGAATCGCCGACTCCAATCAAGGAAGTCATTCTGGCTCTCGATCCAGATCTAGAAGGCGACACAACCGCTCTCTATCTCGCCAGAACTCTACATGAGCGCGGAATCAAGGTGACACGGATTGCGAGCGGCGTGCCCCTCGGTAGTGATATTGATTATGTTGATGACCGAACGCTCGGTCGAGCGCTTGAGAATCGGGTGGAACTGTAAATGGCCTTTATCAATCAAGAAGCAAAAGAGATTCATTGCAAGCTGGTCTACTACGGCCCTTCGCTTGGCGGAAAAACCACCAATGTTCAGTGGATCTACACTCGCACGACAGGACAGGGCCAAACCGCCATGCAGGTCTTCAATGCCAATCCTGAGCGTACATTGTTTTTTGATTTCTGGCCCATGGATGTCGGCGAAATCCGTGGCTTAAGAACTCGTCTGCACTTGTACACAGTCCCCGGACAAGTCGTTTACGATGCAAGCCGCAAGCTCATCATGAAGGGCCTCGACGGCGTCGTGTTCGTCGCCGACTCGCAAATCGAGCGCATGGAAGAGAATCTCGAAGCCATGCGCAACCTAGAAAAGAACTTGGAACAACAGGGATACGACATTCGAAGAATCCCGCTGGTGATTCAGTACAACAAACGCGATCTCAAAAACGTAACCCCACTCGCCGAAATGCGAGCAGCCCTCAATCGGTACAACGCGCCCGACTTTGAGGCCGTTGCCAGCGACGGGCGGGGGGTCATGGAAACTCTAAAGACAATCTCGAAAACAATTGTCACGACACTCAAAGGTGGCGAGCTGTGAAAATCGAATCGGTAAAAATTGAACGTGCGACACACACGAAAACAATTCCTCCCGCAAAGGAGTTTGGATTCGGACGTCACTTCTCGGATCACATGGCTCTGCTCGACTACTCCAGCCGCGACGGCGCTCCTCGCGAGTGGCATTCGCCAAGAGTTGTTCCCTACGGCACCCTCCAGCTCGATCCAGGAGCTGCCGTTTTGCACTACGGTCAGGCGCTGTTTGAAGGTCTTAAGGCTTTTCGTGGCGATGACGGCACCGTTCGACTCTTTCGACCGGAGATGAACTGGAAACGCCTCGTCTCAGGCGCCGAGCGCCTCTGCATGAAGGCTCCTCCGCTTGAGTACTTCACCGAAATGCTGACCGCATTTTGTCAGGTGGAATCGCGCTGGATTCCACGAGAACCCGGTTGTGCATTCTACCTGCGCCCCACGCTGATTGGCACCGAGGCCTTCCTCGGCGTTCGACCAAGCGAAGACTTCCTGTTCTACGTTATGGGTTCACCCGTTGGCTCTTACTATGGCGAAGGCAGCGATACCGTTAAAATTAAAGTTGAAACGGAATTTGTCAGAGCCGCACCAGGCGGCATTGGTGCCGCGAAAACTGGCGGCAACTATGCCGCAAGTCTGAAGGCAGCGCTTGAAGCCAAGGCCGCGGGCTACGCCCAAGTTCTTTGGCTCGATGCCGTTCACCGTCGATACATCGAAGAAGTCGGCACGATGAACGTCTTCTTTAAAATCGGAGACTCCATCATCACGCCACCGCTCGACGGCACGATCTTGCCTGGCGTCACTCGCGATTCGGTCCTGCAGATTCTCGACAGCGAAGGCCTCAAAGTCGAAGTCCGACCTCTCGCTCTCGACGAACTCCTCGACGCCGCAAAAAGTGGCGCTC
>JAEUWE010000275.1 GCA_016791465.1 Pseudobdellovibrionaceae bacterium | reverse complement strand
TGCACTCTTTATCGCCAAGCTACCGAATCCAAGAATTAAACCGCTCGAGGCTGCTAAAATTCAGCTGCGCTCACTCAACTTTACCCATACAGCTGACGGGAACAGTTACATCCAACTTCCAGGAGCCCCGCTTCCGCTTGCTGCTTATGGCACCGGTAGTAACATTACTGATTTCGTCCGATTGGGAATCGAGCGCAACCAGCCCGTTGCTCGTTGTCGCTCGAAACATCAGCAAATCAATATTCCGCTGACCATCGATTGGCCGGAGTGTACGGAAGCACAAGAACTTGAGATTGAGGCGGCATTCAAAAAGACTCAACCCCGTCGTCCACTTGTTCCTATCGTGTCCCAAGCAGAGGAGCAGCCAATTGCAGCGATCGTCATTCGAGAGGCAGTACCCGAGTCAAAACCCGTCTCGCTTACCGTTGCCTCGCAGCCGCAGGACTCTCCGCCTACCGCAAAGGCACCTCTGCCGCCTCCCTCCGGAATTGAAAAACGTGTAACGGCGGCCGAAATTCAAGCGGCGCTCAGCCAGGGGCAGGAGCAAGACAGTCTCTGTTCGAAAGGCTACAGGCTTCAGGGGGTCTTCAAAGAAGGAGAAGAAAACGAGTTTTATTGCATGACGAATGCCGCCGCCGCAAAGATTGAGCGCGATAAAGCAAAGCCGATAAAGTCGATAAAGCATGCTCGCTGCGAAGTTCCGCAAGTCACCTGTGGTGACCCAAGCAAAGACCGTGAGCAGATTTTCCAGGGAAAACTCCCCTGCGTCATCGCAGGTATGATCAGCCAGTTGGATTCTCGGAATCGTCGCTGCCAACCGGTGATGAGTGCCGGTGACTTGAAATGTGCCGAACAAGGTCAGTCAATTTGTAATCCACTTTTATTCGGCATACGTCACGATGGCTCGCCGGTCTGTGTTGGCCGCGGGCAGTCCGTGACAAAGCAATGCGCCGAGCTCTCATCGACACTCGATGTGAATCGATATTTGGCGAGCGCCCCGGCCGGTGTTCAAGAACGCTGGGATGAGTTCAAACGGAATTTATCCAGTCTATGCCAGGCCGGGACAGTGCAAGCTCGTTTCCACTGTCAAGAATGCAATGTCATGCGCCAGCGCCTTGCCGAAATTCATGCACGCTATGGATTTGGTTGTAGCGCCGATAGTAGCGCGACCGGCGACGAAGTCGTTCGTAGCTCAAAGAGTCCCCGACGCTCCCAGAAACGCGCGACTTCAAAGTAGATTCGACTTGTCCTATCGATCGACTTCAATCACGTAGTCATAGCCTGTGATCGGATCGTGAATGACACGAAAACGCCCGTCTCGCGATTCAACTAAAATTGCAATCGAGTTGCCCTCAATTGAAAGCTGCACTTTGGAGTTCTCGTCGCCCTCAATCACGCCGGAATGCAATCCTTTATTCACCTCAAACCCCGAGACGACTTTGAGGTGAATGGTCTTTTCAAAGTCTGGAAAGAGCGCAAGCGGTAGCCGATACTCGTGCCCTGGTTGGCGTCGCTTTAAGTCCGACAACAATTGATGTTCAAAAATAACGGCACGTGCCCGAAGCGTCGACATCCCGAGGCGACGCTCAATGGCTGATTTGGTTAGCGTTACGTCGCGAACAACTGTCAGTGGTTGAGTCGTTTTTACGGCCGCAGTTTTGGCAATCGCTGGTGCCAGCTTTGTCGACGAATAGATCGTTTCAGCGGGAACGTCGGAGTCTGAGATCTCTTCAAAGCTCGCGGGACCCCGACCATT
>JAEUWE010000263.1 GCA_016791465.1 Pseudobdellovibrionaceae bacterium | reverse complement strand
GAGCAGTACTTGATTAAGTTGTTCGAGCAGGAAGTTCCAGAGATCTACGATGGTATCGTGCAGATCGTAGCAGCCGCTCGTGAGCCGGGTGCTCGCGCAAAGATCGCGGTTGTCTCGAAAGACCCCGCTGTTGATCCTGTCGGCGCTTGCGTAGGTATGAAGGGCAGTCGTGTTCAGCAAGTCGTCCAAGAGCTTCGCGGCGAAAAAATCGACATCATCAATTGGGATGAGGATATCGCGCGCTTTGCATGTAATGCGCTGGCTCCGGCTGAGATTTCGCGCGTGTTTGTGGATGAGTCGAATCGTGAAATGGAAGTCGTTGTTCCCGATACGCAGCTTTCGCTCGCCATCGGTCGCAAAGGACAGAATGTTCGCCTGGCGTCGAAGATTTCGGGTTGGAAATTGGACATCCTGAGTGAATCATCTGCTTCGCAGAAGACCGCAGATGCGATCTTTAACCTGATGTTGATCCCGAATATGACAGAGACGATGGCTCAGAACATCTTCCAGTCTGGCTTTGGAAGCTTCCAGTCGCTCGCGGCAGCGGCACCAGCCGATGTGATGGCGATCCCAGGATACGATGTTCCAGAGAAGGCCGAGAAGTTGATCGCTGATTCCAAAGCTTTGATAGAAAAATACAAGGCAGAGGGAATTGCGGTTCCGGCCGCCCCTGTCAAAGCGACGGTTCTACAGCCTGTTGGCAGCGCAAAGTCGCAAGCCGACGAGCGGTTGCGCGCCGGACTTGCAGCCCTGCAGCAGCAGAGCCAGCAAGAGGGGCAGCCTGAGGGTGGAGCAGCGACTGACGCTGAGTAATCGCCCTTGAGTGAAATTTTGCTGAATTTGTTTTTTTAGCACCGAACAAGAGGATGAAGTGGAAGGACGCACAGTGAAGGTTTTCGAATTTGCCAAAGAGATCGGCATGGAGACGCTTGCGCTCATGGATAAGATCCGTGAATGGAAGCTTCCGGTTCGAAGTCACATGGCTGATCTCGACAACGAGATGCTTGAGCAAATTAAGGTCAAGCTTCGGACTGAATCCTCTTCGGACGGCGATTCAGCGAAGAAGGCAACCAAAAAAGCGGCGGCCAAAAAGGCGGCCGATGATGCTGTGAAGGTCGATACGACTGCGAAAGCGGCGACGGCCAAAACGGCTGTCGCTAAACCAGCAACGGCAACCGTGAAGAAGGTTGCCGCAAAGGCGGCCTCCAAGACGGTGAAGGCGGAGCCTGAAGCTGATTCGAAATCAAAAATTGTCGTGAAGAAAGCCGCTGCGAAAGTCGTTGTTCGCAAGAAAGCGGAAGAAGAAGAAGTGCAGACCGAAGCGGCCGTTGAGGTTGAGTCGACCGTGACTGAAGAGGTCGAAGCCGCTCCGGAAGCCCGAGCTGCGGCACCGGCTGTCGCAGCACCGGCCGTTGTTGAGCCAGAAACTGAAGCTGTGGTTGAAGAGCCGCAAGAAGCTCCTGCTGAGGTGATTGAGACTGCCGCGCAGGCCACAGCGCCAAGTGCGGTGGCTCCGACGCCTGGAGTGGCGGGGTCGCCGGTTGACGCCAGCGGTCCGTCTCGTAAGCGCGAGGTCGTGATGACGGCCTCTGGTCCTCAGAGCGGAATTCGTTCTGAGCCGCGTCGCAATATTGTGGGTCGAATGGACCTTTCGCGTGTTCAACCTCCTCCGGGAACTCGTCCTCCGGGCGGGCCGGGTGGGCCGCGTCCAGGTGGGCCGGGTGCAGCCGGTGGTGGGCCAACTGGCTTTGGTAGCCGTGGTCCTGGTATGGCGGGTGGCGCGCGTCCGTTGCGTGCCGGGTTTGTTTCGGTTCCGCCTCCTCCAGTTCCGGGTACTGCGGCGTTTGATGACGAAGCATTGGATAAGAAGAAGTTTGAAGCCAAGCGTGAAAAGAAGGTCGGCGTTGGAGCCAGCGCTGGCAAAGAAGAAGAGGTTCAGGCCTTTTCATCGACTGAGTTTAGAAAACGAGAGATGGTGTTTCAGCCCCGTAAAAAGAAGGGCATGCTGAATCGTGTCGCTCTTCAAACACAGATCACTCAGCCTAAGGCTTCAAAGCGCGTTGTTAAAGTAAACCAGAAGATGAAGGTCTCTGATCTTGCTGCGGAGATGGGCTTGAAGGCTGCTCAGATCACGAAAACCCTGATGCAGCAAGGTGTGATGG
>JAEUWE010000252.1 GCA_016791465.1 Pseudobdellovibrionaceae bacterium | reverse complement strand
TTTTGCAAGATGACAGCCGCATTACCAATGGTTGCAGCAAACATAAGATCTTTCGGAAACAACGAGCGATCGACAGCATCGCGCGGCAGGTCTGGAACAAAGTCTGCAAGATTCACTCGACCAAGACCCGTATCAAAGCTTGTCGGCTGCCAATCCTTGAGACTCGCAGCTAAACGACTCAATCCCCGAAGCATTTCAGCCTGCCCCGCAACGCTCACTCGCACCGGAGTTCCGGGCTCAGAGCCCATCACCTTCTCAGGACGTGCAGGATCAACAAGTTTCAGGCGATCAGGCACGGCATAGGAGAGCGGTGAGCCCATCAGACCACGCAAATTGAGACGACGGTACCGAGGACGATCGCGATCGATCGACAGCGACAGCGCATCAAAGGACTCAAGCGTCTCGGTCTTAAAGCCACCGATCATCAATACCTTATTGATCTGCTCAAAGAAAACTCGCTGACGGACCTGCTGAACAACAATGGGATTGATCCCCTGTGCTGTCAGCTCGCGCTCAAGATTGTGATCGTGTTGATCAATTGCCGCCGAAAGCCCCGCGCCAATGGCTTCAGCTCCAGAGACAAAACCCGTCAGATTATTATTTCGCGCACGATTGTTTCGAGCACGGGTACCACGCCCGTTGTTCTCAACCGCGCTAATTCGTTTCGTCACAATACCAATCGTCCCATCCGCCATGGCCGATCGATCGCCGCCGAAGTTCATTTGAACTTCGACTTCACTGGGTTCAAAACTGCCGACCGTATCAGTTTCCTTCAATCCCAATTTGGCGATCGCCATTCGATCCATCACAAGACGAATGTAGGATCCGTAATCTGACGAAATTTTATTTAAGTTGTCGGCCTGACGCCGAAGCTCGACAAAAACTTGTTCAGCAACCAACGTATTCAGCTGTGCCGTATACTGGGTCGCCGTCGTTTCAAGCTCAGAATAGATCGCATCGTGAGCGGCCAGCTCGAGTTCTTTGCGCAGCTTTTTAACGCCGTAGCTTTCGATTGCCGGCAAAATAAAGAGCGCCTTCGTAATGCGCGTCAAAAAGCCGCAATTCGAACGAATACAGTTGAGCTCAGATTCCGTTTTCCCATAGAGGTAATCGTATAATTCTGGAGAAACCGGCTTAAACTTGGTTTCGCGCACTTCGGGAGACGACGCCTTCCAAAAGTCGACTATCACACGCAGAGCCGAACGCGAGCTCCGAATTTGCTCAACATCACGGGTGAGCTTCTCCGCAGTTTTCAGTCGTTCCAATGACTCTTTGCCAATCTCAATCTTTTCCGCTTCAACAGCCTGACGCAGGCGAGCAACAAAGTCATAAGTCTTCGGTTCCTGATAGGCCAAGTGCGCCTGAATCTTAAAGCGCGCCAACATCGGAGCAAAAGTGATTCGCACTTCTTGAAGAATTCTGTCTTTAACAGCCGGTTCAACAGGAGACTTCTCCATTTCGTTCGCAACACCGACCAAATACTGCTCAACCAAATCCAGAATTGTCTCCAAGTTTGTCGGCGTGGTCGGCCAAGAGATGAGCTGGTGCTGGCGGTCCAATATACCCTGAATGAGAGGCTCTTGCTTGGTCAGCATGTCAACGCCGTTTTGAACGGCGACCACAGTGTCTTCCTTTGTCTCGCCAATGGCAGCCGAAGTGTAGGCCGAGTTTGCAATAGTATGGCGCCACGACACCGCGCCATTGTATACAGAGGACGCCATCGCAAATGAAAGGCGGCCAAGAGAATCATCGCCTGTCAAACGCGAGAGCGTTGAGAGGTCATCCATCGATCGATACCAAGAAGCCGTGGCAAGGCGACCTGAAAAGTTAAACGTCGCGGCACTGGGCATCGCATTCGCAGTCATCTCGCCAAGTTCAGAGTTGTCATCGCTTTTCTGGGGACCAAAATCGCGATTGGGCTCATTGTAAACACGCTGAACAACTTCAGGTGAACAGCCCGCAAACAAGCAAACTAAACTCAC
>JAEUWE010000197.1 GCA_016791465.1 Pseudobdellovibrionaceae bacterium | reverse complement strand
GTTTGGCCCAGAATACACACGTGCTATCGCGTTGCAGACCCTGTCGCAATTGAACAGTCTGGGGTGCGAAGATGCAAGCTAAATTCAAGCGAAGTACAAAACACAGAGATGCGAAAGGCATTCGTCAATCGACGTGGTTCGTTGGCGCTGTGCTCTGTGCGTCGTTGACAGCACAATTTCCAAGCTAAACCATATCGCAATGCAACCGAACACGATGAGCATCTGGCAGTATAAAGGCCGGTCGTTCTCCGTTGGAGAACTGCGCCATCTTGATACTGACTTTCAAACATCATATAGGCAGGTCGTTCAAATGTATGGCGACCGAACCTTTGTCGTGTCTTACGAGGCAGGCATGCGTGTTCAGAAAACGTTCTCTGAGTTTGACCGAGATGTTCAAGCAGTTGCTCATCGACTCCGAGAGATTTCAGATGGAGTCGAAGTATTTATCACCAAGTCTGGAAATTCGTATATTCATCTCGTTCATATTTTTGCCATTCTTTTGTCGAATAAAGTGCTTTTTCCGCTCAACCCAAGCGAAACGTGGGAATTTGTTGAGCGTCAAATTCATACTATTCAAAAGCGTGTTTTTGTTTTTGTCGAAGCTGGTGATTCTGTTGTGCGTCCAAATGTGTCGACATTCTTCGAGATAGTCTCTAACTTCGGAGGTCATCACGGTGCGGAAGCCATGCATTTGTCGAGCGTAAGCGAGACGTCTCAGAAAGATCTAAATTCTGATTTCATATATGTTATGACGAGCGGAAGTACCGGACATTCCAAAATAGTGCGGCAGCGTCAGTCCGGAGTTCTGTCAAATATTTCAGGGTTGATTGATCACCATCGGCTTTATGACGGCGCAACAATCGGAACGTGCCTTCCGATCTTTCATGTTAATGCGCTGGAGTTTTCGGTTATGTGCAGTTTTTTTTCCGGTAACAAGCTCGTTCTGTGGCGAGAGCTCTCGATCACGAGTCTCGCCGAGCAGATTGTCGCGGACGGTGTACAGATATACTCTGCGACTCCGGAATTGTTGCGTGTTGTGTTTCATCGGGCCAACCGGAGTACCCGATGGACCGGCCTGCGATATTTTGTGAGCGCAGCATCTGCACTATCAACGGATGTTGTTGGTGAAGGTTTGAAGCGAACTGGTGTGCCTATTATTCAGGGCTATGGCCTTTCGGAGGCGGTCAACTTTTCAACGACGCTACCGGTTGATCTTCCATCTGAAGCATATCGAAAGCTTATGATCGAAGTCCCGTATCCCAGCATTGGAACGGAAATCTGGGGCAATGAGGTATCGATTCGAAACGAACAAGGTGACGAGCTGGGTGAAAACGAGGTGGGAGAAATTTGTGTTCGTGGATTCAATGTTATGTCCGGGTATGTTGGACACAAGTCTCCGGACCAATTCATGCGCACCGGAGATGTTGGGTATTTCAAGAGTTTCGAAGGGAAAAAGTTCTTTTTTATTTCGGGTCGAATCAAGGATGTTGCCAAGCGATATGGAGAAACGGTTCCTCTCCGCGATATTGATGACTTCCTTTTGGCTACGGGAATCGATGGTTTTGACTGTATTGCTGTGGCATTTCCGAATTGTAATACCGGAGAAGAGATAGGGCTGGTTTGTCGAACGGCCGGAGTGTCAGGTGATTGGAGGTGTCTGCTTGAAAAGCGCATTGAGCTCACGCCGGTGTATAAACGCCCCAAGGCCATTCTGATTGAGAACGTGCGCCCGATACGAACTGCCAGTGGGAAGCCTTTGAGGTGGAAGTTTGTTGACGACTTTGGCGATCTTGCAACTGAGCAGATCGGAATTCGTATGAGGTGGCTGAATGGTTGAC
>JAEUWE010000016.1 GCA_016791465.1 Pseudobdellovibrionaceae bacterium | reverse complement strand
AGAGCCCTATTCAAACGGCATATAGCCGAGGGTTTCAATACTCGAGAAACTCGAATTCTCGCACTCCGCTCGCACAGGCGTTGTCAGGTTAACCAAACTGCCAATGCACCGATACAGGGGCTTTGCCAGATAGACGTCCATGTTCTTTGTTGGATCGAGCAAAATTCCGACAGGGCCCTGATAAATTTGTCCGAGAGTCAGATCAAAGGTCTTTCCTTCGCAATTCGAATATTTCGATACGAAGTGAATGCCTTTTTGGAGGTCTCGACAGCGATACAGCGTTACATAGTTACTTCCTCGATTTGATGCCGGTTTAAATACGAAAAATCCAACACCATTTCGAGTAAACCCATATGCATCACCTTCGCCGTCGACGAATGAGAAGAGATGAGAGTGTGAGATTGGATTGTACGCCCGATAGATCGGAAGCAGCCCGCGCCTTGTCGACTGCGATAGCTGAGCCGCAGGCGTGGCTTTTGTTAGAACTCCATTTGTTTTGATGGACGAGGTCCAAGCGGCAGTGAATGTGTCGAATTCAAGCTGGGTATCGAAGTGGCAGCGATGAAAAATACGATTCGTGTTCGGACCCGCATAGATAAATGATGTCGCGTTCTTCATTGAATTGATGAAATCAATCTGGGCTTTCTCGATCGCCGCGATATTCGCATCGGCTGTTGCAAAAGTGGCGGCCGGCTCTTGTACGATACAGCTCGAAGTTTGAGAGATCACCCAGGGGACCGTACGTCCATATTGAGTTCGAGTTCGATTGATGATGCTTTGAAGGGTCGATGTATAGAGGCTTCCAGACGTCTTGTTGAGGGCGTCGCTTTCTCCCTGGTCCCAGAGTATCGAGGTTAGCTTTAGCCGGTTCCCGTACTGAAAGAGCTTAAAGAGCTCGCCGCTCCACTGCGAAATGGAAGTTCCCCCAAGGCCGACGATAATAAATCCGACGGGTACATTGTATTGCGCGCTCAGAGAGGCGCCGACTCTTGACCAGATACTTTTATTTGAGCCCTGAACAAAACGCGGGCTTTCGGAAAGAGGAACAAAGTTCATTTCTGTTGAAAGAATTCGAGTTCCAATCGTCGATGGCCATATGATCTGCGATGAATCTTTGGTGGTAATTCCCGGATCGATCTTGCTGTCCTGTAGCGCAACGACCAGAGCGCCGGTTGCCTGCGAAGGAGTTCCACATTCTCGACATTCGGAATTCACTGTATTGGACTGACCTGCAACAAGAAACAAATAGCCAAGTCCAAAAGCATTCTCTTTCGTTCCGATTCTAAATTTCAGAAACGAGCCGCGATGAGCGCGAACGGCAGTGTTCAGTGCGACCTCACTATTGAAAATTCCACCAGAGAGAAGCAGAACTCCCGATTGTAGGATGGTCGATCCGGTGAGAATCTGATAGCTCACCTGTGGAATTGCGGTTCCGGCGTTGACGTGGACGGTGAGAG
This sequence comes from Pseudobdellovibrionaceae bacterium, assembly GCA_016791465.1. Taxonomy (GTDB): domain Bacteria; phylum Bdellovibrionota; class Bdellovibrionia; order Bdellovibrionales; family JAMPXM01. The sequence continues at coordinate 10,268 of JAEUWE010000016.1, read as the reverse complement.
AACTCTCCTTTAAGTCGATAACTTCATTCTTAAGAGGTCGTAATATAAGGAGACTGGCGGGAATCACTTCTTGTGTTGAAGCGGTAGTTTGTCCGCTTGGCGGGTTCGACGACGTGGTTTCGACTGACACGCCGACTTCTTCTTGAAACGGCGTGGTGTCAGAGACATTCGCGATGGTTTGGGTTTCAAATGAAGAGCTTCCGCAGTTCTGATAGAGAATGACTGTAGACGAACAAAGCAATAGGACTACCGCGTTCCGGATATTGGACATCGTCATGCCACTCCCCACTGTTGCCGTTCATTGTAGGCTGCTGATAAGTCGAGTGTGAGCGAATCTTTCGTCGAGTCTTCAATTCGGAATGGTGCGGTTCTTTGCGTCTCAATTTGAGATGCTTCAAAGTGATTGAGAGAAGCATGATGCCACTCATGAATGTCTGCAAGGCCTACTTCACGAACAGCGCATAGTCGAATTCACCGTCAGGATTGCTTCGATCGTAGTCGGCCGGGTAGATGAAAAGTTCAGAGTTCTCGGCTATTGTCGCGTTGGATTGTGGTAGCCAAATTTGCAGAGCTTGTATGGCAGTCATTGCGATCGTGTTTGGTGGCCCACGATGGCGAAACTTCGCAACTCTTCGACCGCTCAAGTCGACGGAAATGAAAGGTGGGCGAAGTGTCGTCGAGAATCTGTGAACACGGACGAGCGCGTAGTAGTAAGCCTCGGTCTGTCGATCGGTTGGAAGATCGCCGGTGATCAGAGCGTAGCGCTCGGCGCCTTGGCGCGACTCGATCGTGGCGAATAGCGCGTTTAGCTGCTGCCAAAGTGCCGGGATAGGCCGAAGGTCGTTTTCAGCGTCGCCAGGTCGCCGAATCAGAGTCTTCAGGCCAACAAACTTTGCATCTTCAAGCGTAGTGAGAGTGGGACGAATCACGCATTCTCACTTCGCTTTAAACAGTGGGCGATAAACAGACCAATAGCCTTTTGCGGCAACCAGGTGAAGAACAAGAACCAGAATGGGGACCACGAGATTTTGAATTCCCGGTGTGAGAAACCCGTGCAACAAAAGAATTTGGACGGTGATTGGGGCCAATATCACAAGGGCGATGGCCGGAGCGATGTTCACAAGAAGCATAAGTCCGCAGAGAGTTTCAGTACCCTTTAGAACAGGAAAAAAGTATCCCGTCGACATGATGCCATTCATGAATGTCTGCAAGGCTTGTGGCATGTCGGGTGGCGGGGGGAAGAGATTGAGCAGGCCTGCGCCACCAAAAACAAAAAAGACAAGTCCAAGAAGGATGCGGGCAATTTTTGGCGCGAGTTTCATCATGGTGTTTCTCTCCTGTGCCACCAGGGTCGCTTAGATTGCCCAGTAAGGGCAAGTCTGGCTTTTTAAAGTGGACTGTTTTCGTCACAGTTGGTTCGAGAAACGAGAATTGGCCTTGGATTCATAAGACTTGAGTTTACAATTGTTAAACGAGAGTGAGGAGAGCCGCTATGTCATTCATTCTGAGTCTTCTGTTTTCAACCGCACTTGCTCAGAAGGCACCTGACCACGTTTGTTCTCCTGAAAAGCCAGCACACTTTCTTATTTTTGAGACTCGCGACAAGAATTCAAAACCGATCTATCAAGTCGGGCTCTGTGATTCCGTTCCTGGATATGGCCCGACAAAGCTGCGCGCGCTTTCTCGGCGCGAACTTGCAGATGCACTCGTTCAGTCGCGAGCGGAGCTTGGTCCAGAAGCTGCGAAATTCTGGAACGACAATCTTGGCATTTCGCTCAAGCAGCTCGAGGGCGCGAATGATGATCAGAATATTGCTGATCAGATGATGATGTTTCCTCAAAGTGGGAATCTGGAGAACGTTAAACGGGCGGCCGAATGGCTGCGAACAAATCAGGGGATCACTTCAAGTACTGAGCAGTTAAAGGGAGACCGGTCGAGCGACGTCTTGCAGGATTGGTTTGGTGCCTTTGAATCGCTCTGTCGAGTGGCTGGCGGACGCTGGATGGAAAAGCGAGATATCTCAGTTGAGGGTGGCCTTGCTCTCGATAATCAGACGACGGCAGAGCGGGCTGAAGCGGCACAGGGAAGGGTTGTCTGTAAGTGTGGAGGCTATGCATTTTCGAATCCCGTCGACTATCGATGTGATAAATCGCCCGGAGCCTCGCGCTTGTTTATCGAGGCGGTTGGGTCCGGCGGCTCAGCGCCGTCACGTCGGGACAAGGGAATTCGTCGTTAAGATTGCTCCGGAAGGGCACGATAGATCGTCCACATGAGGATCATGGTGACGGCTGTCGTGCCAACCAGGACATAACCCAAAATTTCAAAGTGCTGCAAAATTCCATCGGGGCCCTGAACAACGATCAGCCCGGCGATAACCGAGGCGACGCCGCCGGCGACCTGCTGGAGTGACGAGCTGAGCGACATAAAGGCGCCTCGATTTGCGGGTGCAGGAATGACAGACATCAAGGTCTGCGATGGGATCATGCGCGAGAAAATTCCGACGAACATCACAACATTGACCAACATGACCCAGGCGAGCGGTGTGACTCCGAGCTGCGTGTAGATCAACACCATGACGACGCTCAACATCGAGCCAAAGACAAAGACGTGAAAGTTTCCGAAAGTGTCACACGCTCGGCCGACGAGTGGGCCAATTAAGATCGAACAGAGTCCAGTGACAAGGTAGATCAGCGGAAGGTTGCCGACATCAATTCCAAGGTTGTGAACGGTGAACGCACTTCCAAATGGCATTAGCATATAGCCACCGAGTGAAAGTAACGCAGTGGTAGCAAATGCGTGGAGGTGGCGGGGCTTGGCCACCGTTTCAATAAGATGGTGGAAGGGATTCCGATCGGATTGGATTTTCAGGTGAGCGTCGATCGGTCGTAGGTAGATGAAAATGAAAATGCCGGCCAAGATACTAATGCCGACAATCATCAAAAACGGCGCCTTCCAGCCCCAGTGATTAGATATGTAAAGCCCGGCCGGAAGTCCGAGGACTTGGCTCGCCGCAAATGCTGTTTGTACAAATCCCATCACACGTCCGCGTTTTTCGAGTGGGAATAGATCGGTGACTATTGCAAAGACGATCGAGCCAATGACGCCACCGAAAAGTCCGGTGATGAGTCGCGCCGCGACCAGCATCTCAAACGAGTTTACCAGCCCGCACATCAGCGTGCCGAGCACAAATCCTGTGTAGAAAAAGAGAAGGAGTTTTTTCCGGTCATAGCGATCGGCAAATCCAGCCGCCAGGAAGCCGGCCGTTCCCGCACTGAAGGCGTAGACCGAGACAATGATTCCAAACTGTGCGGGGGAAATTTTGAGCGCCGGCATCATCATCGCTCCGAGTGGAGAAATGATCATGAAATCAAGAATGATCGTGAACTGTAGAAACGCGAGGAGTGCCACCACAAATTTTTGATAACCTGTGAAGGGCTCAGGACGGTGCGTGTGCTCATGCATAGTCGGATCAGTTTACCTTTTCGCCAGTCCTGTTGTCCTGCGAAAACCGAAAGTCTAGTGAAACCTCTTGCGCCGATCTGCAATTGAGAACGAAAATGTGCTATGCAAAAGTTCATAGTGAGTATCGGGTCAATCATACTTTTGTCCGGGGCGATAGTTGCCAGCGAGCTGGCACTTGCCAACCCGCTGCGCGATTTACTGAAGGGGCGGGCGGTTAAGAAGATGGAAGACATGCCCGCGCCCGAGGCGACAGGAGTTGTTGGTAAAAAGATTGAGAAAGCTGGCGACTACACATTTGCCATTCAGCATGGTGGCCTGACTCGGTACTACATTGTTCATGTTCCGAAAAGCTATCGAGTAGAGGTACCGACTCCGCTGTTATTGGTCTTCCATGGAGGCGGCGGCAATATGCAGGTACAGGCGACAGACGAGTTCTATAAGCAGATTTCGAAGTCAGAATCTGCGGGGTTTGTCGCCGTGTTTGCGAATGGCTATAGTCGATTTAAGTCGGGCAAACTTGCGACATGGAACGCAGGCGCTTGTTGTGCCGCCGCCCGTGATAAGAATATTGATGATGTCGGATTTATCAAACAAGTCGTAAGCAATGTGACGGCGCAACTCAATATCGACAAGAAAAAGATTTATGCAACGGGCATGTCGAATGGCGCCATGATGGCCTATCGTTTGGCCTGTGAGTTGCCTGATATATTCTCGGGCATTGCGGCTGTAGCGGGAACCGACAACACCGTCGCATGTCCTGCGGGAGCAGCGGTCTCGGTTCTGCACATTCATGCTCAAGACGATGACCATGTATTGTTTGGTGGGGGAGTTGGAGAGAAAGCGTTTAAAGATAGATCGCTGGTATCAGAATTTGTGTCTGTGCCAAAGACTGTTGAAAAATGGGTAAAACGCAATGGATGCCACCCGAAGCCGAAGCGCATTCTTGAAAAAGACGGCGCCTATTGTGACCGCTATGTCGGCTGCCGATCGGGCTCAGCCGTCCAGCTCTGTGTGACGTCGACCGGTGGCCATTCATGGCCGGGCGGCAATAAGCCGAGATCGGGTTGTGATACGAAGCCGTCGATTGCAATCTCAGCAAACGATGTGATGTGGGAGTTCTTCACTCGGAAGTAGTTTCCATGTGTCTCAATTTGAGACGACTGAGTTGTTAAGCTGTCTCAGATCTATATACTGAGTTGCAAACAAGCGAGCGGTGGGGGATCTAAGACGTGGACCGAATTCATAAGAAGGTTTTCGTGCCGGCAGTTGTGCTTGGTGCAGTCGGCGTGGTCGTAGTGGTGCTCTTTCAAAACTGTTCGCCGATGGCTGCGTCTGATGTCAGCAACAGCAAGCAATCTTCGTCTGGAGCGGCGGCGGCAGTTCCGGCTGTTCCTTTTACGGGTGGGCCAGTCAGCCCTGGCGGAAACAGCGGACCAGTATCAAATGCACCGAAGGTTTTTCAAGCGAGTGTGACTGGCGTTCCGGTATCGAAGAATTTTGTCGGCGACTATACGATTGTTTTTGATGTTCAACCAGCCGCTGACACCGAGAACTTGCCTGGTATGCGGTACTACGCATTGATTTTTGTTCCAAGTGGCATTGCTGGTCCAGGTGACGTCGCTAAGGATCGATGGTTTTTGTTTAAGTCGAGCGATTCCACATGGGTGGAGATAAACCGGCAGTCTAACGGACAATGGTTATCTACAGGTTCTGTTGAAGAGCCGTTTTCTGATACGACGGACTCTTTGTTGGCGCAGGGCCGGTCACCTCACTGGAAACTGGCTTTCAATCTGAAGGCCGAAGATCTGAACGCTAATTTTCGAGGGATGACACTTTACTCAGCCTATGGAACAAGCATTAACGACTTTTTGGTAAGGAAGAGTTACTCGCAAGGAGTACTTGTTCCCCCGCTGTAGAGGGCTTTGGCTTTGGTGCTGTCACGAGATTCCGCAATTGAGCCAGCTGAAACGACGCAAAGTCTCGACTGAACAGACATCGCAACAGAGGATCTTCTAAAAGATCAGTTTCCGCGAGCTCAGCTTCAACGGTCGGGCTCAACGGTCGATCATTGATTCGCACATACATGGACGTTAGGGACTCACCCAGCTCGAGTGCGGCATAGAGTTTCGCGATTGGAACATCAGTTTGCCAATCGATCGCTCCATTTGACACTTCTTGAAGAACAATATTGTCGTGTTCTAAGAGGTAGCGATAGACCACAACGTCGCCGTTTTGATCATATAAAGACAGTCGCCAGTGGCGGGGTCTCCTAAAGTAGGGGTCCTGAGATGGACCCAGGTCTCGATACTTATCGAGAAGCTCATTTCTGCAGTAGTGGTGGACGCGTTGACTCTGCTCATCAGTGAGTGCTGGAAAATGTCTTGCGATCTCGTCTGTTGATGGTGGTTTGTCGAGACGAAACTCATAGTCTACATTCTGCTCGCCCATTGGCGCGACCCAACTCAGCGGTGAGGTTGGTCGAATAGATTTTAACTCAAGTACGAGAGAAGCCGATGGATTCATGCGAATGACTTCGGCGGTTGGTAGTGCCGATCGGACTTCTTTTTCGAACTGTCGATAAGTGATCGGGAACAGTGCGTGATTGTACCAGGACCACTCCTCGTGAATGAACTGACAAGAACTCGGAACAATGGCGCGGGGATTGAGAGATTTGATCTGTTCGATCCACTCTGGCGGAAGCTCGCGGGACGCCGGACTCGCGCGCGACGGAGAGAGGACGTCGACTTCAAGCATCGTTTGAAAGGGCCAAAGCACAAGATCCCAAGGGGCCAATTGCTTGAGGTCGTCGAGCGCGATCGGATCCATCCACGAATCAACGACATTGAGGACGTTTAAGCCGTCGGCCTGAATCTGAAAAATCGAATCAACGTCGGGATCGAGCGCTTTTCGGGGTGTTATCGTAAATGTTCCGACCTGAACCGGGGTATTGAGAAAAAGCGGCTGGACGCTGGCGAAGCCAAGCTTTCTGATGATCTCAAACATCTCGTCGTGAATGCAGTACAGGTATATCGGTGTCTCCCGAGACAGAAGATTGAGACTTTCAAGTGAACAGTGATCATCGTGGTGGTGCGAGATAAAAACGGCGTCGAGCTGAAGGGCTCGAATCGCGTTCAGGTCAAAACTGACTTTTGGAAAAGCGTAGCAATTGCGACTAAAGGGATTCTCGAAGATCGGGTCGAAAACGATCTTTGTATCTGCTGACTCAAATATGTATCCGGCATGGAGGATTCGAGAAACTCTGAGGCCCATTTCCGGATTCAACGTCAATCGGCAGAAGCTGGGCAACAAAAAAGCCAACTCTCTCGAGTTGGCTTCTCATCTGAACTTAGAAAGTTCTGATCGGCGTACTAGTAACGGTTGCCGAATCCACCGCGGTTTTCACGTGGAGCTTGCGGTTTCGCTTCGCTCACGTTCATTGCGCGACCATCCCAATCAGCACCGTTGAAGCGTGTGATCGCTTTAGCGGCTTCTTCGTCCGTCGACATTTCAACGAAAGCGAAACCTTTGCTGCGACCCGACTCACGGTCCATGATCACTTTTGCAGTTTCAACAGATCCGCACTCAGAGAATGCGTCGACCAAAGATTGATCGTTTGCAGAATAGGGAAGATTACCGACGTATAGTTTTTTGCTCATAAAAACCTCCTAAAGGCTAGAGCGCTACTTTGGAGGAAATGGACAGAATGAACACAAACCCAAGCTAGCAATTACTTTACTTGTCGGCAGAGTAGCAGCAAACACGAGATCCACCTAGCGAATATATTGGCCAGATCGGCCACGGCCGGTTTGGCAGAAAAATGCGACCGAGGTCCTCATACCTGATTGCTGAACTGAGCGTTCGGTGCCCTTTCCTGGGCTTCGTCTAGACTTGGAAAGAGAATACCGTCGCAGGATGATAAAGATCATAACTCAAACATGGGGCTTTGAAGATGCAGACACGTTATCTTTTGGCGGCGGTTGTCCTCTTTTTCACTCAACATGCGAATGCAGGTTTGTATGTAGAGCCTTTGGTTGGATACACGCAGGCAAATACTGAATACACGGCAAAGACAGCGTATGGCGGTGCAAGCGAGAAGAGTGCAATCACTGGACTTGTCTACGGCGGTGAGCTTGGTTGGAACTTTGGCATGCTGCGGATCGGTGCCAATGTTGAAATGGGCAATCAGGAAGTCAAAGCGGAGTCGACGGGAACGACGACCAAATGGTCGACATCGTCCGCGCTCTTGATGGTTGCATATAAGTTTCCCAAAGACATCATCGGCTATGTTGGAATCGGCACTGGAAGTTCAGTTGATGATCAGACCCCAAAGACAACAGTCACGGGCACAGTTCTAAAAGCGGGCGGCAGTCATGAGTTTGTGAATCATGTCGCGGTCAGTGTGGAGTGGATTGTGTACAACTGGGATGAGTCGACGACCGAAGGAAGTTCGGCAATCAAGTTTGCGGACTACTACGAGAAGTATTCTTCAAATGGTGTCCAAGCGAGCCTGCGCTTTCCGTTTGAAATCGGCGGGAAATAAAAACCGTTCCTTATTGCCGTCCCACTGTTTCTTGGCGAGCTGTTCAACCTCGTCGAGTTGGCCTCAGAGCGCAAGTGCTTGTTGTTCTGCGCGAGATTTCAATAGCTTATGCCACAAATTAACCATTTGGTTATTTAACCAAATGGTGTACTATAAATGGCATGGACGACAAACTCACGCTCACATTTACCGCCCTCTCTGACCCTACTCGCCGAGCGATTCTGGCGCGATTGGCGTCGGGCGAAATGACAGTGAAAGAACTTGCGAAGCCCTTTGATATGTCGGGACCCGCGATTACCAAGCATTTAAAGGTTCTTGAGAACGCGGGCCTGATTTCCCGAGGGCGTGAGGCGCAGTGGCGGCCCTGTCGTATCGAAGTCGAGCCACTCAAAGAAGCAGCGACCTGGATTGATGAGTATCGGAAGCATTGGGAAGAAAGTTTTGATCGATTGGATGCCTACCTTAAAACCATGACTGCGAAGAAGAAGGGAAAAAAAAATGGCCTCAAAAAGCAAAGCAAATGAGCTCACACTGACGCGAATCTATGATGCTCCGGTGAAGATGGTGTGGGAGGCCTGGACCGATCCCAAACAGGTCGCAAAGTGGTGGGGTCCTCGCGGCTTTACGCTGACCACGCACAGTAAAGATCTTCGCGTCGGCGGACATTGGCACTATACGATGCATGGTCCTGACGGCGTCGACTATCCCAATAAAACCGTCTACTACGAAGTCGAAAAGTACTCTCGACTCGTTTACGATCACGGCGCCAATGACAATCAACCGGCGCTTTTCCGTGTTACCGTTGTGTTCTCAGAGCAAGCGGGCAAAACGAAAATGGAGATGACAATGGCGTTTCCATCTCCTGAAGTTTTGGGGGAGATGCGCAAGTTCATCAAAAAAGCCGGTGGAGAGGCGACATGGGATCGTCTGGCCGAATACTTGTCTTCGACAGATCGTTTTTACATCAATCGAAGTTTCGAAGCTCCGATCGATGAGATCTTCGATATCTGGACCAATCCCAAACATGTGGCGAAGTGGTTGCCACCAACTGGGTTTACAATGGAGTACATTAAGGCCGACATTCGCGCGGGTGGTACATCGTTCTATTGTATGACTGGTGGTGACGTGAAGATGTACGGCAAAGCCAGCTACCTCGAAATCACGAAGCCAAACCGCATCGTCTATACTCAAGTTTTCTGCGATGCGAACGAGAAGATCACGCGTCACCCGATGGCGCCGACATGGCCTGAGACTATGCTCACCACGATCACCTTCGCTGAGGAAGGTCCAAGCACAACACGTGTGACGGTTGCTTGGGAGGTCTACGGCGAAGCGACGGCCGAAGAGCGAGAGACTTTCAATAAATCAAAAGGCGGAATGACGATCGGCTGGACCGGATCTTTCGATAAACTTGAAGAGTATCTTGAGGAGAGATAGTCGGTCGATGGGTTGACAGCTCCCTTCGCTGCCGAAGGGAGTTCGTTGATCATATTTGAATCACATGATCAGCTCCTGAAGCCTGATCCGCTGACCCGAGAGAACAATTTCGGTTGGAGATGTGGATGTCGCGACCATTGATTCAAGACCGATGGCTTGAAGGAGCTTGCTAGCCGAGATCTCGGCCTGAAGTGAAATGCGCTCAACAAAAAATTTCTCGTCACCCAGCTCCTCGCGTTCTTGAACCTCAATGAGGGCGGGAAATCCGGGACGAGCCAGGTACGCGGTTCTGCTTTGTGCGATAGTTTTAAGGCTTGTCGGGTGAAGGAGCCAGCCTGATCTTGCAAGCGATGCGATGTCTTCTTCGAGGTTCAATACATCAATTGCCAAGTGATGTATTCCCGGTCCTCGCTTTTCGAGTGCTCGACGATAGGCTCCGGGTTTGATCGGCTCCATGAGAAGCAGTGAATTCGCCTTCTCGCGTTCGACATAAATCTCTTTGGTTCCTTCTCCTTCCCAGACTTCTTCGGGGCCGATCAGAAATCCAAAAGGTCGAAGGTACTCCGCAGCTTTTTGAACGGAGCGGACGAGGATAGCGACATGGCTTGGGCGGGAGTTGAGGATCACGGCTCATCATGAGACATTTTCTCGAACCAGTCTCGACTTTTTCGAGAGTTTCAAGCATTCTGTTTCGGCTTGGCTCCAAACCAAGCGACTTATGCGCAAATAGATCAATCCAAATCCAACACTTTATTAACTTCTTGTTGAGTGCGCCGTTCGTGGCAGCGATGCGCGCGGGATTTTTCTATGCATAAAATCGTCGTCGTGA
>JAEUWE010000135.1 GCA_016791465.1 Pseudobdellovibrionaceae bacterium | reverse complement strand
GTGCCAGGCTCCTCACCCTATTGGTGTCGATCTTTTTGACGATCACGGCCGCTCCTGCGCTCGCTCAGGATAAATGCGAACGTATCTTCAAAATCACTTCAGCAGAATTGGAAACGTCGTCCCTCATGGAACTTGGCTTCCAGGCCGATATCGCACAGAGAATCACAGCAGACCGCCCAGAACTTGCCGAGCAGCTTTCCCGCCTACCGAAACAAAAGGCACAGGCAATCACGCTGTACCGAGGCTTCGATCGACCAGCAAACGAGATCACACTCAACCTCCAGTACTGGCGCAGCCAGAGCATCTGGTTTTCGCTCAGCCGGACGACCGCCGAAAGCTTTGCTGGAGGTCACCGCGATAAGTCCGGCACCGTTCTCGAAGTGCAGGTTCCAAAATCGTTTTTTTCTTCAGGATTTGACCCTTCACTCGATCCCGTCGAACTCGTCAAACGAGGATTCACCGACGGAACGATCAATCGGTATGATATCCCGAGTCTTCACCCCTTCATCACTCGCGTCGGCGTCGTCACCCCGGGAACTCCACCTCGGGTGAAATGGGTCACCTACGAAGAGGCAATTCGAACAGGACTGATCGATTGAGCACTAGGGCCTCGCGCACTGGCCGCGAAACTGACAGCGCACCATTTCATTGCGAAAGCGATGCAGCTCAAGCAACTCATACTGAAGCTCGCGGTCATAGCCATTGGCGCCCGCACCTTTTTGACCGATGGTGATGAACTGAGTGTTTGGGACAAATGCCGTCCGCTCAAAATGCATCGAGCTTGATGTCGAATAGAACTTCAATTCCTTGCTCGAACGAAGCGCCTTAATGAACCGGGCCCGCTGCTCTCGCGCTTTCTCAAGACCGCCCTTAATATCTTTCCAGCATTTAACTTCGGCAATCTGAACGACGTTCTTCTGGTTCGTCTCGACGTCCGTCTTAAACACCACAACATCGAGCTCGCCAAGCGTCCCATTTTCATCGGCATAGCCAATGCCGTTGAGCACCTCAAACTGAGCGTCCGGAAAATGCATTTCATATTCACGCTCGAGATCAAGACGCGCGATCTCTTCGCAAATGGCGCCAGAATCCTCATACGAACGCGGATGGTTCTTCAATTTCTCAAAATCAGAAGCCCAGTCGGCGCTCGCCGACAGCGACACCATCAGCGCCATCACAAAAAAGAACACTTGCGACATCAACCGTCCCCTCTCCGTCATTGATGGCCGATTGCTACCTGGAATATTCAAGAATTGCAATTCGACTTGGCCTCAGCCGCTCGACCGAGATCGCCCATATCAAGGCACTGGCAGAGATTGAATATAGGCCTTTAATTCTTTTAGAAGATGCACCAGCTCTATGGTCGAGAGAATGAACTCATTGGACGACGACCCCAGTGCCGTATCAACTTGATCAGCCTTCTTGGCATCGGCCAGGTCGTAAATCACTTTTGCCTCTCTGTGAAACTGCCGGTGAACAGCGAGAAGCCTACTCCAACCGGGCGCGTGCGTCAGATTCAAACTTGCGAGCATCCGCCCAAGCTCACATGCTGACGAATCGCCCACCGTTTCTTTTGAGGTCCAGCCGTCATTCTTGCCGGTATAGGCGAACTTCAAAAAGCGCTCGCGCCAAGAAAGATGGGCCGCAATCAATGCGTCGATTTGGTCAGGCATCATGCTGATAGTCCATCACCCAAAGAAAGGAAGCCCCTAGGCCTTGTTTGACTCTGTTGCGCAGGTCACTTTGGCAAAGCCCACCTTTTCCCAAATAATCTGAAAGGGACAGATCCCCGTGATGGCGGCAAAGGGCAGCAAGATCGGCGGCAGCCAATGAATCCAGCTCACGGTGTTCGCAACAAAAATTCCATTGATCGCCAGGAGGTTGGCAATCAGTACCACGATCCCGATGCTTCCATAGGTCATTCGGACAGAAGAAATTTTCGTCATTGTCGTTTGATCCTTTTCATTTCATTAAAATATGATGATTAAAATGTTATTGTGGCATTTAAGAGGTTTCAACAATTGAATAACAAAATGCGGTCGTGCACTCGCGATCGATCCCGCCTCGCGAGAGTCGACACGCTAGTGCTTCCGGAGCCGAACACATGAAACGAATTTCATCTCGCCTGACATTCGTCCACAAGCGAGTTTTCCCCGTGTTCTGGTTTGGATTCTTGAGCCTGTTCACCTTGGTGTCGATATTGGGTGCGATCGCCAAACCCGAGAGCCAATTCATACCTCTAATTGTCATGCCGCTATTCATGATGGGATTTGGCTATTTTCTTTTTAAGAAAATGATTTTCGATTTGATGGATGAGGTCCACGATTGCGGCGAAACATTGCTGATTAGAAATAGCAATCAAGAAGACCACATCGCTCTGACCAATATTGTGAACGTCAGCTATTCACAGTTCGTCAATCCACCAAGGGTTACGCTCTTGCTCCGAGAGAACTGCCGTTTCGGCAACGAGGTCTCATTTTCTCCGCCGATGTTTTTGAGACCTGATCCCTTCGCGAAGAGTCCCCTGATTGAAGACTTGATCAAGCGAATCGACGAGAAGCGACCGAAATAGCGGCGGAGCCGATCAATCGCCGAGCCGCGACAGCTCGGATGACCGACAATATTCGACACGCTACAGCTTCCGGCGCCGAAAGCTGAGACGCGTCAACTCATCCTTCACTTGATGATAAAATGCGAGGCAGGAAATTGGTCGGAACGACCGCATTCATGTAATTTCAACTAGTTAGCACGACCGAGAAGGGAAAGGAAGGGTTCATCGTTTTGCCCGCAAAGGCAGTACGTCCGCTTCCAATCCAGAGGGAACTTTGATTCTAAGACCGTCGGTCTGGCCGCGCATCTGTATGCCGGACGAGCGGAAATACTCATCTGTCGTACTGAGCTTAGCGTGTCCGACGTTCTCTTTAACGATTCCAAGCGGGATGCCATCCACCAGGGCTAGCGTGATGTGAGTCGCACGCAGTTGGTGGTGGGTCACTTCCTTGATGCCGATTTCTTTGCAGAAGGCTCGCAAGACTTCTGCCTGATTTCCGCTCCGCCATCTGTGACAGTCGATGTCGATCACAAAGTCGCTTCGCGACTGTGCGCGATGGCCGTGGAGGACCGGAATCACGGACAACGGGATCGCTACTGTGCGATCCTCGTTGTCTTTGAGCTTCTCGACGATCCCTTCTTTAGGTTTCCATTGCCTTCTGAGATGAATCAGTCGATTGGCAAAATCCAGATCGCCCCACTTCAACCCGGCAAGTTCACTCCGCCGAAGACCCAACATCAAGGTGAGCAGCCAAATCAAGAAGTAAGGATGCTTGCGCAAGCGAGCTTCGAGCAGCAGCTTGTCCGTCTCGTCATGCGTGAGCGCTTCCTTTTTCCGCTTGGGCAGCTTCCGTTTTTTCATTCCCGCCAAAGGATCTAGCTTCAGAAAGCCGCGATCGATCGCATACGACATCATACATCGCAGTTCTTTCTGAATACAGACCGACAGCGGACGGCTGATAACTCCTTCTGCCTCGAGGCGATTCAGCTCGGAATTCACAAAATGGGTGTTGATCGCATCGAGATGAAGGCCGTCCCAGTTCGCTAAGTGGATGAAACGGCTTCGCTTGGTCAGGTAGGCGTCGGGACTCAGGCCATCTGGCTTCGCCACCGTTCGTACTATGGAATGAATATGATCGAAATAGCTGGCTTTCAGCTCACCCCATCGCGAGATGGATAGCTGATCAAGCCGCTCTTCTCGGCATTCGTTCCAAAGCTCTCGGTAGATGCGTTCGGCCTTTGCTTCTGACGTAATACCTTTGCGTTTCTTTTGAACGCGTTTTCCGGTGTATCTGTTGATTCCTTCGGCCATTGACCAGCCGGGAGTTTCACTACCACTTACATTGTTAATAAATCACTTTCAAGATGCTTAAGCGTTGGCTGGAAAGTTTCCGGCGCTGGTGGTCGTCCGCCAAGACTCGAGTGAGGACGCTTTGTGTTGTAGTGATGGCGCCAACGCTCAATCACGATCTTCGCCTCCAGCAGTGAAAAAAAGATTTCTCCGTTCAATAGCTCGTATCTCATCTTGCCGTTGAATGACTCACAAAATCCATTTTCCCATGGCGAGCCTGGAGCAATATAGAGCGGCTGAACCTTAAGGCCCTTCATCCATCGAATGAGGTCTTTTGCGATAAACTCCGGACCGTTGTCAGAACGAATGTACGTTGGGCACCCACGCTGCAGAAAAAGATCAGCAAGTATCAAGATCACATCCTTTGCTCGAATCCGTCTTGCGACATGCGAGGCGATACACTCTCGAGTAAATTCATCGATCACATTCAAAACCCTCAACTTTCGACCGTCGTGAGTTTGATCTGAGACAAAGTCATATGACCAAACCTGATTCGCAAACTCTGGGCGACGGCGAACGCAAGAGCCATCGGCAAGCCAAAGCCTTGCTCGCTTTGGCTGTCTTTGTGGGACTTTTAGGCCTTCACGTTGCCAAATGGAAAACACGCGATCTTTACCGACATCCCACCCCTCATTATTGAGCAGATTTGTCACCTGACGATACCCATAGCGACCGTACTCCGAAGCAAGTTCAATCACTCGCGCCTCGAGTCTGTCTTGGTCATAACGGCTTCGTCGGGAATATCGTTGCGTCGAACGAATTTGCCCAATCACTTTACACGCCCGACGCTCGCTCACTTTCAGCTCGCGCGTCACCATCAAGACCGCATCCTTGCGTCTCGCCGGGCTTAGAAGTTTCCCTTTGAAACCTCTCGCAGAATTGAGTTATCGATTGAAAGATCCGCTACAATTTTCTTAAGTCGCGAGTTCTCGGACTCAAGATCCTTCAGTCGCTTTGCCTGATCGACTCGAAGACCGCCATATTCAGCTTTCCATCTCGAAAGTGTGACTGCCGTTACGCCAACTTTTCGCGCAGCCTCTTCCTGAGATGCTCCACGACTTTGTTCGATCTCGGCGGTTCGCAGATGCTGGATGATTTCCTCGGGACTGTATCGTTTTCTTGCCATGATCAGGTCCTTTCTTGGCCCAGATCATATCACAAGATCTGGACCGGTTTGGCCCGGTCAGGTCAGCAGCACAAGAGTTATTGATCAATCGAATTCAAATTTGAAGGAGGTCTTATGGAAGACAATGTTGTGATAAGTAAGAACATACGGCGTCAACCCGGTATTGAGGCACTCTGTCGCCAAGCATTGCGAATGGTTGGAACCTGTGCGCCGTCTGATGGAAGTTTGTGGATCAGGGTCGACCAGTTCGGAGATCGATATCGCTCCACTTTGAAACTGGTCGCTTTGCGATTGCGATTCTCGGTCGTTGCTGAGGCATCCAATCCATATCGAGCTGTTGAGCGGGTTGTCGTGAGCGCTCTTGATAAAGTAAAAGCCTGGGCTTATTCGCGGTCCCCGGATGATTTTCCAGTCGTTGAAGATTTGAGTTCGCTGCAACCTTTAAGAGCAAAGTAGAGATGCAGAATTGCGAGGGGAGGGTGCATGATGAAGCTTTCTAAGAAGACTCGAGTTCTTGTTGTCGAAGATGATCTCTCTCAGCAAGCCTTCTGGGGTGCGATCGTCGGGAAGTGTATCGGGCAGGTCGAAATCGATTGGGCTGTTTCTGGTGAAGAGGCCAAGCGCATGATCGAAAACTCCGCCAAGCGTAGGCCTTATCGACTTGTGATCTCTGACTTATTTCTTGCAGGTAGTGAAACGGGATTTGACCTGCTGGAACTGGCCAATGAATTGAGATTGGATCTACTTTTTGTTCTGGTCTCGGCAGCCGAAGAGAATCGTTTGCATGCGAAAACGCAGCACATTCGCATTCCGCATATTGTGTTGAGTAAGCCTCTCAAAGCGCCGCGATGCGAGCAGGTCATCGGCGATTTTTTTATCCATTCTAGCGTGTCCAAACTGCAAGAAGCAGAGTGAGGTTGGCTATGACTTTCAAGGACGATCGGAAAGTAGTTTTAATAACAGGATGTAGTTCTGGTTTGGGGCTCAGTCTCGCCGAGACATTGGTGCAGGCAGACCGATACAAACTGATCATTACGACGCGTGGCCGCTCGATTGAAAAACTTCGCGAGTACTTTCAGGAATCGCCCAATGTGATGGTGCGCGAGCTAGACGTGAATAATCCGGTTCAAATTTATGGACTTATTAATGAGATTTGCTGCGCCTGGGGTGGAATCGATACTCTCGTGAACAACGCGGGAGTTTGCTATCGGTCGGTCATCGAACATATGGATCCCGACGCCGAGCTCGAGCAGTTGCGCACAAACTATTTGGGACCAATGTCAATCATTCGAGCCGTGTTGCCCTTGATGAGGGAACGAGGAAAAGGTCACATTATCAATATCTCTTCTGTGAGTGGGTCTGTTCCGATGCCGACAATGGGCTCGTATAGTTCATCGAAGCACGCTCTTGAAGCGGCGTCTGAGGCTCTTTGGTATGAGGCTCGACCATTTGGCGTGCAGGTGACTTTGGTTCAGCCTGGATTCATACGGTCGGAATCTTACAAGAATGTCGTCTTGTCAAAGAAAGCGATGCTGTCCACCGAAGTGAACGGTTCGCATGCTGAATTTTATCGATCGATGGCGCCTTTGGTTGAGAAGCTAATGGGATTTTCTCTGTCGAATCCGAGAGGAATCGCTCGAAAAATTCAGAAGATCATTGATATGTCCCGACCTCCATTCCGCATTGGCGTTACTGCTGATGCTGTTGTGTTTCGAATTTTGAGGAGCGTTTTGCCGAATGGTTTGTTCCGACGACTGATGTACTCACTCTTGCCGGGCTCGACGGTTTGGGGAGAGCGATTACAATCGTTATCAACGTCAGTTCCGAAAGTAGGATAGCTTTACGCAATGCAAAGGGCATAAATTTATGTGCTTCATAGCCAACAGGGTCTGGGCATGCTAGGCCAGTACTCTATGAGTACTGAAAATAAATGCCCGAAGTGCAGTTCTGAGAATATTTATCAAGACGGCAATCTCTGGATATGCCCTGAGTGTTCGCATGAGTGGAGTGCCTTTGCGGCCGAAGCAAAGAGCGAGAGTGAAGTCGTACCAGATGGTCTCATTCGCGATGCCTACGGCAACGTTTTGAATGATGGCGACACTGTTACGGTGATCAAAGACCTTAAGGTCAAAGGCTCATCGTCGGTTGTTAAGGTTGGAACCAAGGTGAAAGGCATTCGCCTCGGCGACGGTGGAGATGGTCACGACATCTCTTGTAAAATCGATGGCTTTGGTTCGATGAATTTGAAGTCAGAGTTTGTAAAGAAAGTGTAGTGAGCCGAATGAAAAAAAACTCGCGAGCTATTGAACCGCGAGTTTTCCGAGATGTGTGTCAGCCGGAGCGAAGCTTTCGACTACGGACGGGCCTCGGCGATTTGTTTCAACGTCGCCAGCCCTTCTTCGAACTGAGACCCAACCATTTTATCCATGTTCATAAAAATACAAAAAACGCGTCCAATAAAAGAGTTTTGGCCGGTGACAGTCCAGCGAACAATGGTGCCGTCCGCCTCGGGGTGAAG
Source organism: Pseudobdellovibrionaceae bacterium (assembly GCA_016791465.1). Taxonomy (GTDB): domain Bacteria; phylum Bdellovibrionota; class Bdellovibrionia; order Bdellovibrionales; family JAMPXM01. The sequence continues at coordinate 1,390 of JAEUWE010000135.1, read as the reverse complement.
GGAAACTTCCGCGATCTGTGACATCTCCATTGGTCGCGTGTAGGTGAGTTCCGTCTTTACGCTTTTCTGCGGCAGGCTCTCGACAACAAGGGCTTGGCCGGTTCCCATGCGACCTTTGCTATCCCAGCTCGTCTTTGCCCCAACTCCTTCGGCGGGTCCCGAGTAAACCATTTCAACATCGGGATCTGATTTTTTCCACGGCATCCAGTCATTGCTCAATTTGGAATTGTTGATATACGGAAACAACGTTTCTGTCGAAGCGTTGATCTTCAACTCGCGAGCGATCGAAAACTCTGCTGGCATCATGGCCGCGTAGATCAAAATCCCGATAATAGCGAGACCAACAAGGGATACAATTTTAAGAATCATGACGATCTCCTTTAGTTTTTGCTGGCACAGTTGACCATCCACTGTACGCCGAATTTGTCCTTGCATGATCCAAAGTAAGCTCCCCAGAACATATCTTGAAGCGGCATTTCTATAGATCCGCCCAGTGAGAGCGAGTTAAACAATCGTTCTGCCTCAGCCCGCGTATCAGGCTCGAGATTGAGATAGACGTTGTTGCCGACATTGACCTTGAAGCCCATTGATTCGGGGGCATCGGTTCCCATCAAGATGTGCCCGCCGGTGATAGCAAGTTCGATGTGCATAATGAGCTTCTTGTCCGCTTCTGACATCGGTGGTTGGCCGGGATTTGGAGGCATGTCGCCAAAGCGATGAAGTGGGCCTACAAACTCGCCGCCGAAGACCGATTTATAGAATTGAAAGGCGTCTTCGGTGTTTCGTCCAAAGTTGAGATAGGTGCTGGTGCGAGCCATTTCATCCCCCTATTTTTGTGAAGAATACGTTACATACCATTCAGTATGTTGTCAACGGCCGCAAAAGTACTGTACAGATATCGACCAATGGCGACAAAAGCGAAATCAGTTCGACGAACACGAGACCTTCAGAAGACTCGAGAAGAGATTCTAAGTGTTACGTTTAATGAGGTTTTTCGTCGAAGTTTTCAGGGTGTCAGCATTGACGACATTGTGAAGAAAACTCAGTTGACGAAGGGTGCGCTGTTCCATCAGTTCCCGACAAAACTAGACCTCGGCTATGCGTTGGTGGACGAAGTCATTAAACCAATGATTCTTGAGCGTTGGATTGATCCAATTGCAGCATTTGATAATCCGGTGGATGGCATTCTTCATCAGATCGAAGAATTGATCGGTAAGGCTGATCCTCGCTATTTAAAGTATGGCTGTCCGTTGAACAATCTGATGCAGGAGATGGCGCCGGTGGATGCGGGTTTTCGTCGTCGATTGCAGAACGCTCTTCAGCTCTGGATATCGGGAGTCGAAGTTCAATTGAGGCGCGGTCAGCGAGATGGTCATATAAAAAAAGAAGT
>JAEUWE010000129.1 GCA_016791465.1 Pseudobdellovibrionaceae bacterium | reverse complement strand
TTCGAACGATCGAGGTGGCCAATCATTTGGTTGAAGCTGCCAACGAGTTGATTGATCTCTTTTGATCCCGACCGAATCGCAACGGGTTGATAGTCCCCTTTTGCAATTCGCTTCGTGGCGGAACCTAAAAGCTCAAGCGGAATCGAGAGCTCGCGTGCGAGATAAAATCCAAACCACGTCGCACAAAGCAAAATCACCAGCGTCATCAGCGACAGAATAATCAGATAGATGGACTTAATCGGATACTCGAGAGGGTTCACGTTCTTGAACTCTTCATGAGCGGCAGAGATATCGTCGATTTTTGAAATCAGAGAAATCGGAATAAAAGTGGAAACAACCAGTGCCCCGCGCTCGCCCTTTCGGTCCACCGGAACAATAACCCGAACGAGGTTACCTTCACCAAACTGATGGATCGCGCTCGACTCTGAACGCTGCGAAACACCTTTTTTTAGAAATTCGAGAGACACCGGCGGCACCCGAGGCATCGATTCGTCGTTGGACGTCGCGACCACGCGTGCTGCGAAAAGCCCGGGATAATACTCAACGGCATCCAAGTTGAAGCGCGCTCGAGCAGATTCGACCAGGCGAGCCGCCGGTTTTGCCGATTCACGCTTGAGCTCCTGCGCGATCATCTGGGCAAAATGGTAGTTTCGTTTTTTGGATGAGAACACGTACTCCTGATTCACCTCGAGCGAGTTCTTTAAAACGGAGGCCATGCGCACCGAGAACCACTTATCAAAGCTCGAGTTGATATAAAACACCGAGACCAGGAACATCAGCGCCGTCGGCACACTCGCAAACGCAGCAAAGGCGGCGATCAGCTTTCCCTTGAGGCTTGAGCCCACCACTCGCCCACTGGACTCAACAAAGACCTTCACGACATTTCGGAAGATCAGAAAGAACAGCAGCAGAAGCAGGATGATATTGAAATTGACGAGACCAAAAAAGAAAATCGAATGCACAAACGGCAGCTGCTGGCTAATGCCAACAAGCTTGAACTCAAGCAGCGTCAAGACCACAAAAAGAAGCGCGAGGCCACCGATGACGGCGATCTCGCGTTTTCTCTTTTTAAACTCTTGCGGCGCGATGTTCTTTATCATTTACGCTTTTTAATCACCTTTAGGAGATTGCACATTTCAACGGCAACCTCAGCCGCTTCCTCGCCCTTGTGGCCATGATGGCCACCCACGCGATCAAGCGCCTGTTCCATATTCTCGACTGTGAGAACACCGAAGACAACGGGCTTAAGCTGTTCAAGCTGCAAATGAGTGCAGCCACGCTCGACCGAAGTACAGACCGACTCATAGTGCGTGGTCTCGCCGCGAATCACACAACCCAGAGTGATCACGCCATCCATGCCGGCCTTGAGCAGCGCCTTTGCGCCAAGCGGAATCTCAACCGCTCCGGGAACGCTGACCAGGCGAATATTCTTGTCGGCAACGCCAAGCTCCTTGAGTCGGCGCATCGCCCCGGCCTCGAGCTTGGCGGTGATGTCACGATTGAAGCGCGCACAGACAACCCCGATCTTTAGAGCTTTTCCATCAAGCGAGCCCTGAAGGCCCGATTGAGATCGCGCTTCGCTCTGTTTCTGCTTCGCCGTTCGTTTCACCGCTCACTCCCCTTGAGATTCGTAGTTATGGCCCATCTTGATCTTCTTCACATCCAAGTAGGCCTGATTGTGCTTGTTTGAACCCGCCACCAGTGGCACGCGGTCGACAACTTCGATCCCGTAGCCTTTAAGACCGATGCGTTTGGCCGGGTTATTGGTCAAAAGCCGAATCTTATGAAGGCCGATGGCACGCAGAATTTGTGCGCCAATACCATAGTCGCGAGAGTCAGGAGGAAAGCCCAAGTGCAGGTTCGCTTCAACCGTATCGAATCCTTGATCCTGAAGAGCATAGGCACGAATCTTATTGGCAAGACCAATGCCTCGCCCCTCCTGGCGAAGATACAGAATTACGCCTCGGCCCTCGGCCGCAATCATCTCCATTGCTCGTTGCAACTGCGGGCCGCAGTCGCAACGGCTGCTGCCGAAAACATCGCCGGTCATGCATTCCGAATGCACGCGGACCAGACAGGGCTCGCCCTCTGCGACATCTCCCATTTGCATAACCAGATGCTCATTTCCGTCGAGAAGACTGCGAAAAGCGCGCACCACAAAGCCGTCGCCAAAACGATTCGGAAGCTTGGCGCTGGCGACCTCTTCGACGAGTGACTCGTGCTCGAGCCGATACTTGATCAGATCGACAATCGTACCGATTTTAAGACCGTGCTTCAGCGCAAAGGCTTTCAGATCGCCGACACGAGCCATGCTGCCGTCGGCATTCATGACTTCACAGATCACCGCCGCAGGATTGAGCCCCGCCATTCGGCAAAGATCGACGCTGCCTTCAGTGTGACCGGCGCGCTTCAAAACGCCACCGTCTTTGGCCCGAATCGGGAAAATATGGCCTGGAGTAATAACGTCGCTTGGCTTCGCATCGGGACGACTCGCAACGCGGATCGTGTGTGCGCGGTCTGCCGTGCTGATCCCCGTCGAAACTCCTTTTGAAGCTTCGATGCTCACCGTGAAAGCGGTTTTGTTGGGAGAAAAATTTGTTTCATCGCGAACCATCAGCGGCAGCTGCAGGCGCTCCGATTGCTCGTGCGTAAGCGAAAGACAGATCAGGCCGCGCGCCTCGGTCGCCATAAAGTTGATCGCTTGCGGCGTTGCAAAGTCGGCCGCCAAAACCAAGTCGCCTTCGTTCTCGCGATCCTCGTCATCGACCAAAACAACCATTCGGCCTGCGCGCATTTCCTCTAGTAGCTCTGCAATCGAATTCATGACTTCACTCCCGCTCGCCGAATGGCTTCATCAACTAAGTTTTGGACGATCGGGACGATCGCTCGCGCCATCGTGTCCACCTCAATGTTGACGAGGTCACCTGCTTGAACATCTTTGAGGTTCGTTCTCAACAAGGTCTCGGGAATCAAGCAGTGCTCAACCACACCATCGCGCACATCATTGACAGTGAGACTCACGCCGTTGATCGCCAGACTCCCCTTTTTCCAAACCATTGGCCAAAGCCCACGAGGCAACTCCACGCGAAGAATCATCACACCGTCCTGGTGGTCAGCCGACATCACTTTTGCAGCACAATCGACATGTCCCGAAACCGCGTGGCCATGATTGCGATCGCCAACGCGCAAGCTGCGTTCAAGGTTAATGCGCGCGCCCTGACGATACGGCGGCACGATGGAAAGCGTTTCTTTGGCGACGGCAAACTGAATTTCGCTCGCCGTGAGCCGTTCGACGGTCAGGCAAACACCGTTGACCGCAACCGAATCGCCCAGATTGAGATCGTCAAATGTCGATGGTCGATCAACCCCAATGCGAACAAGAGAGTTTACCGCAACGGTTTCAACTCGGCTAATAGCGGCCGTGGTCTCGACAATTCCTGAAAACATAGGGGCGCGTTTCCTTCTCGCCCGCACTATGAGGCCGCCGGCTGCCGAGGTCAAATCCCCGACTATCTCCAACAGCAGCGCCTTGCGACAAGTTCTTCAGAGGATAAAGCAGCTGACATATTTGACACTGCTCGCTGTGCAGCAAGATGCGCCCCTCAAGCTCTCGGGACAACGGATTCAGATCCGGTATCTTCCAACTATCTTCAATAGCTTGTCCCTAATAAAGGACCCCAGTGCACTTGAGGGTATTGGTGGCTTCTCCAGCTCGTCCGCTAGTTTTCGCTTCAGAGCATTTGAAATCGGTGGGAGTAACTGGTCTCCCAACGATGCCTCACTTGTTGGGTTGCCAATCTGTTTCTTCTTTTCCACACGAGCCTCCTAACGATCAGTGGGACACACACATATTGGGGACTTCTTTATACAGCTCTTTTAATTTTCAAAAATTGGGCCTGGTCTGCTATTAATTTTTTCGGCAATTCCTCAACACTCAAAGTTCCAACATTAATTGCCTCTTTAATTGAGTCCAAAACCCTCAATTTGGTTGCATCATCAAAGGTGGGATAGAACAACCGAATCGCTTGAAGCACCGAGGTGCGATCTTCTGCCTCTAGGCAGGCTGTAATATAGTTTGTGAATGCGATTTCATCGCTAGGTATTACTTCCAGAACAGATAAAAAATCCTTTCGGGCATTTAACAGATCACCACTTTGAGCATGGTAGATGCCTCGTAGCTTCAAAAACTCTAGCCCAAAATCTCTATTTCCGCAGGATTCAACGCCTAAGTCACAAAGACATTTTAGCTGCTCTTGATCGCCTTCTCTAAATGCCGTCACGGCCATTTCGTGAAGCTGTTCTGGTGTCACTTCGGCAGCTTCGTCCGATGAGTCTGAATTATAATGAGCGCAGTGTGCGCCAAAGAATGTGCATTGCTCTGCGATTTTTTCGCCAAATTGCAAATCTACAATGTTTTCCTTCAAGCCTTTCTCGAACCAGTTCAAATATTTTTTGGCCTCTGCCTCACGAACTCCGATTCGCTCAACAGCCTTATCCATTCCGTAAAGACTCGCTTGGTGCAGAAATAAGAGAGCTTTGCCCTTTTTAGTTTTTGCTGGCTGGGTGATATATCTAAATGGCATAAATAGAAACTGAAGACTGATCTCTTCGTTTTGGGCGGTCGGATATAGGCCTACTCTTGGCCCCATAAAAAACTCTTGAGACTCAAGCGATGGTTCAAAGATCAATGATACTCGATGTTCATTGGATGTCGCAGCTTCAGCGACAGAGTCGATCTTAAGACAATTGAGGATTTCATCGACCACTAAAGATGGTCCATCTATTCGTTCGCCAGAGGATTCAATGCTACGGATCAGTATACCAACAAAGCTCTTGCCGTCACCTAGGGTAATATCTAGGCCCTTATAATTTCCACCCTTGAATGAATATCCTATTTTTGTTTTGAGTTGGTGAAAATACCAAGTGCCGAATTTTAATTGTTCTGGATGCTGATGAGCATAGGGATCTCGGTGAGCATCGGAGTGAACGTAAAATTCGATCTCGCATATTCTATACTTGCTCTTATTAACCTCTAGGAGAGTCTGATTCAATAACACGCCTGCCAATTCATGAAATCGATGGCGTAAGTCACTAGTTTCAAAACTATCTATCTTAAGCAGACTTTTGTAGTTGAAGAATTTTAACGCATTTTCCATAAGCCTCGTTTATTTCTTTCGATTTTTGTTGGCCAAGATCTTTAAGCTCTGGTCCTAAATTCTCAAGTTTATCAGGATGATAAAGTTTAATTTTGTTTCTAAAAGCACGGTCTAAATCTTTTCTACTGCAGTTTTCGTTAAGCCCAAATACAGCGAAAGGTGAATGGCTTTCTGACTCTTCTAGGGCTTCAAGTCGGGCCAACTCTTCTTCTAATTTTGTGGTGTCAATTTCATCAGCCTCAGATCCATCGCTTCTGACATAGGTGTCGTACATTTTTTGATTAGAGAACGCGCCAGATAAAACAGCTGCACCTGCACATATGACAAAAGCAAACCAGAACGATTCGCCAGCGATCCAAATGAAAAAGAAGGCGCCTAGGATAAGTGCAATCGTAAACCTGCCAGCGCCGTTTAGCCTTTTGTACTCATTTGAATTTAGATCGGCATCGTCCAACCTAGGCTTTTTATTGTATGAACGATTGTAGATGCCAGTACCTGGGATGCTTGTATGAGTGTATTCTCTCCCATTGGCATCAATACCCTTTCGGTATCCCTTTACACCAATGCTTGCGCCTACTCCCGATTTGGACAGATTCACCCTAACGGGTCCGAGCTTTATACTTCTACGGAAGTTCCAGGCCATAGCCCATTTTATCGGATTAAAACGAAGACCTGTTGAGCTTAATTAAGCGACTCATATTGAGACCTAATATCGATTTAGGGGTGTGAATGGCGGCGAGCACAAGAGGCCAAAGACGATTCGGGAACGAGCAATGCATATGGCGCACTCGAGCGAATGTTGTGGAACTGTTGCGCCACGTGGCCGACCAACAGTCCTTCGTTAACTCTGGCGGTCAGTTCTAGTGCACAGCTTCGGATCGAAACGCGATCTTGTCGTTCTTCAGTTCAACAAAAATCTTCTCGCCCGACTTGATCGCACCACCGATCAGGTCCTTGGCCAGAGGATTGAGAACTTCAGACTGTACGACACGTTTCAACGGACGCGCACCAAACACTGGATCGTAGCCCTTGGTCGCGAGCCACTTGCGAGCCTCGGGAGTGAACTCAAGCTCCACTTTCTTGTCGGCCAAGCGACGGATCACCTGATCGAGCTGAATGGTCACGATGCTGCTCAACTGTTCTGGCTGCAGGCGATTGAAGATCACGGTCTCGTCGATGCGATTGAGGAACTCGGGACGGAAGTGCCCGCGGAGCGCCTCTTGGATTGTCGCCTCGCGCTTTTCAGGCGAAAGATCGGGATCCATGATCGCATGCGAACCGATGTTGGAAGTCATAACGAGGACTGTGTTCTTGAAATCCACAGTTCGCCCTTGCCCATCAGTCAAGCGGCCATCATCCAATACCTGAAGAAGGATGTTGAAAACATCGGGATGCGCTTTTTCAACCTCGTCGAGAAGCACAACGGAGTACGGCTTGCGGCGCACTTGCTCGGTGAGCTGCCCGCCCTCTTCGTAACCGACATAGCCCGGAGGCGCTCCGATCAGTCGGGCGACCGCATGTTTCTCCATGTACTCGCTCATATCGATGCGAATCACGGCCTGATCGGTATCGAACAGAAACTCAGCAACCGCTTTGACTGTTTCAGTCTTTCCGACGCCGGTTGGTCCTAAGAAGAAGAACGTTCCGATCGGACGATTGGGATCTGAAATTTCAGCGCGAGCTCGGCGAATCGCATCGGCCACAACAGTGAGTGCGTGATCCTGACCAACAACGCGTTTTCGAAGCGAGTCTTCCATATGAAGAAGACGCTCTTGATCGCTTTGCAGCATGCGGTTCACCGGAATTCCGGTCCACTTGGCAACAACCTCGGCGATCTCTTCAGGACCGACCTCTTCGCGAAGCATACGGCCCTCGACCGTCGGCGCCTTTTCGGCAGCGTCGTTCAGCGCCTTCAGCCGTTTCTCAAGATCGGGAAGCTTTCCATACTTCAGCTCCGCCGCCTTTTCGAGTTGCCCCGATCGCTCGGCGCGATCGATCTCAACGCGAACAGCATCGATTTTCTCTTTGGTGTCTTTCAACTCGTTGATGCCTTTTTTCTCCGACTCCCACTGGGCACGAAGCTTTGTGATTTTATCGCTGATTCCAGAGAGTTCCTCTTCGATCAACTCAAGGCGGTCCTGACTGGCCTCATCTTTTTCACGGCGCAGAGCCTCGCGCTCCACTTGAAGCTGCATGCGCTCGCGCTCAAGCGAGTCGACCTCGGCAGGAACGCTGCCGATTTCAATTGAAAGCCGGCTTGCCGCCTCATCCATCAGATCAATCGCTTTATCTGGAAGAAAGCGCGAGGTGATGTAGCGGCTGGAAAGCTTCACCGCTGCAATCAGCGCTGAATCGCGAATCCGCACACCGTGATGAACTTCGTATTTTTCTTTCAGACCCCGCAAAATCGTGATCGCATCCTCGATCGACGGCTCGTTGACCATGACCTGTTGGAATCGACGCTCAAGAGCGGCGTCTTTTTCAATGTACTTCTGATACTCATCGAGAGTTGTGGCGCCAATACAACGTAGCTCACCGCGCGCAAGTGCAGGCTTCAAAAGCTGACTTGCATCCATCGCTCCGTCGCTTTTCCCGGCGCCAACCAGGGTGTGCAACTCATCGATAAACAGAACGATCTCTCCAGCCGCATCGGTGACCTCTTTGATCACAGCCTTCAAGCGGTCTTCGAATTCTCCGCGGTATTTGGCACCGGCGATCAGCGCACCCATATCGAGCGACATGAGTTTCTTGCCTTTGAGTGTTTCCGGCACATCGCCTTTAACAATTCGAAGCGCCAAGCCCTCGGCGATGGCTGTTTTGCCGACACCAGGTTCGCCAATCAGCACCGGGTTATTCTTTGTTCGACGCGAGAGCACCTGGATCACGCGGCGAATTTCTTCATCGCGGCCAATCACCGGATCAAGCTTCCCATCGTTCGCCACTTGCGTAAGATCGCGGGCATATTTTTTCAGCGCATCCATCGTGCCCTCCGGTGAGTCGTCCGTGATCTTGCGACCACCACGCATTTTATTAACGGCCTCCTCGACTTTGTTTCGAGTCAGGCCGTTATTTTTAAATAGTTTCGCGATATCGGGCGCCGCCCCTTCAGAGAGGACGGCGAGGAGGAAGTGCTCAGTCGAGATGTACTCATCGCCCAGCGCGCGAGCCTCGACTTCAGCTCGATTGAAAAGCTGAACAAGGCGTTGACTCGCCACCACACGCTTTGCACTACCGGTCACCTGCGGAAGCCGGGCAAGAGCCACCTCAAGATCACGCTTCACGCCCGGAAGCTGACCTCCCGCCTGTGTGATCAGACCGGGAACGAATCCGTCGGCCTGCGTTACAAGTTGAGAGAGCAGGTGCTCTGGCTCAACAGCAGAGTTGCCCTTGGACTCGGCCATTTTGGCTGCAGCCTGCATTGCTTCTTGTGCTTTTACTGTCATCTTTTCGATGTCGCTCATGCTATAAGAATGAGGCTTATCTGGAGCCCGTCAAGGAGACGACCTGTGAGTTTAAAAATGAATCCAACAAAACCACAGGCCAAAGGCTCAAGCCACGGCTCCAGTCATGACTCAAGTGCTGGCCCTTACCACAAGCATCGCGTTCGCCGCGGCGTTCGAGCCGATCGCGTCGACCCCCGGGACTTGTCTCGTTATGAGCTCGCCTTTTTTTGTGATGACTGTGGGCATTATGACCGCACGCGGATGAAGTGCACGATGGGTTATGCGGCAATCCACACCAAAGCCGAGCAGCTGGCGCAGTACGACCTGACGGGAACGATGGCGTTTTGTCGATTGAGTGAGATCGACTAAATCACGGTATCGTCTTAAACTGAACAAGTGAGCACGCTTCCGGCCTTTCTCCCGGTCCTTATCTTCATTGTCATCGCGATCGTTCTCGCGGCTGGATACCTCTGGCACAAGCGCGCTCGACTTCGCCTTGCGATTTCAGAGGCACTTGATGCCGATGAATTGGATTTTGATCGCAGGCTCGGCCCCCTTCAGTTTCTCGACCGCTCCGAAGGTAAAATCGCCTACCGCCAAAT
>JAEUWE010000114.1 GCA_016791465.1 Pseudobdellovibrionaceae bacterium | reverse complement strand
TACGGTTGAGATGCGTCGCCGAATAAAGTCCATGCGCGCGATGACGGCGAGTTTCGGCATAGCCAAGACGTCGGTAAAGTGACTCCGACTCCGCCCGAGTTCTTGCGAAGCTCAGTTCGGCATTGATGCGTTTCGTTTCCTTTTCCCACATCAACCAAGTCTGTCGACTCTCCTCCTCAGCCAACGTCAGCGCTTCAATTCCACGCACGTGATACTCGACGTGAACAACATCTCCAGGCAACGCCTCTTTGAGCATCGCCTGCGTCGTCTTCATGTACGGATGCAGATGTTCCGGCGACGATTTATAGAGACTCTGTACGCGAGTCTCAGCGCGGGCCTTTGCGATTTTCGCGGCCTCGTCATAGTTCAGATACGATCCAACACCCGCAAGCGAGATCAAGGTCACCGTTGCGACTCGCTCGCCGCTCACCGGTGCGACGCTCGTCTCAGCCAGCACGCGCTCTTCAACAGACCCACCAGTCGAAGCCGACGCACCGTTTGCGGAAGCCAAAACCATAAACGCCAAAAAAAGTCGAAACATGCTCTGATTGTCCATGCTGGCTTTAACAGCAAAGAAAACGCCCACGGCCGGACCGCCAGGACTCGCTATATTCGATTTCGGCCAAGTTTAAGCGTCTGAACCATTGCCATCAGGCTCTAAAACGTCACCAGCATCGCCCTCCGCCAGGGCCTCTAACAGGGCGACCGCGCTCTCTCGCGTAAAGCCTGCGACCTCTGCAATCTCCTCGGCTTCGGCCTCGCGAATGGCCTCAACAGAACTGAACTTTGCGAGAAGCGCCTTCTTCTTTTTCGGCCCCAACCCCGGAATCTGATCAAGTTCGCTTTCAAGAGACGTCGCTTCCCGAAGCTTGCGGTGATAGGTGATTGCAAAACGATGCGCCTCATCGCGAATGCCGACAAGAATTCGAAACGCTTCACTGCCCGGCTTAAATATCACGGGATTTTGTCTGCCCGGCAAATAAAACCGCTCCTCAGTCGCCTTCACTTCGCTTGAACCAAAATCACTTTCAGTCCGCGCTTTGGCAAGACCAACAACCGGCAAATCTGTTCGGCCGATCTCTTTCAAAACTTCCATCGCGATCCCGAGCTGCCCTTTACCACCATCAATGACGATGAGCTGAGGATCTTGAAGCTCGGTGTGCTGAAAGCGCCTGCGGAGAACCTCGCGCATGGACTCAAAGTCATTTGTTCCCTGAACTGTCTTGATCTTGTATCGACGGTACTGATCCTTGTTCGGCACACCGTCCTCAAAAACGACTTGGCTTGCGACAGTCTCAGCACCCTGAAATGTCGAAATATCGTAGCACTCGATGCGGTCGGGCACGGCCGGCAGCTTCAAGCGGTCCCGAATCTCTTCAAGAGCATTCTTCTTCGATTCAGACTTTGTCACGTAATCAAGAAAGTGCTCTTTGGCATTCGTGTTCGCCATGTCGAGCAGCCGATGTCCTGCCGAATCTGTCGCAAATCGCACTTTCACGGTGTGCCCTGCACGCTCATGCAGCACAGCCGCTAGTAAATCCATGATCTCACGCCCCAAATCGAGAGGCAAAAGCACCTCATCTGGAATCAATGCCTCATCATAGAACTGGTTGATAAATGAGGTCAGCCATTCGCGCGGATCTTCATCTTGAGATGCCGGATCAAGCGCAGGAAGGAAATGTCCCCTTGTCCCGATCACACGGCCCGACCGAATATGCACGGTCTCAACCAGAGTTCCACGCTCATCCCCGTGAAACCCAATCGCATCCTGATCAAGTTCACTTGTGTCGTTGACGACGGCCTGCCGTTCGAGAATCTTTTGAATCGCATCGATAGAGTCTCGAAACTTTGCCGCCGTCTCAAACCGCTCCTCGACCGAAGCCTGTTTCATTTTCTTCGTCAGGTCGCGAACGACTTGCTTGTCGCGCCCTCGCAGGAATGAAACGACCTGTTTCACATCGCCACCGTAATCCTCTTCGGAAATCATTTCCACACAAGGCGCCGTACAGCGACCAATCTGATGCGTCATGCACGGACGCTTACGCGAGTTCATGAACGCGTCTTTGCAATCTCGAATCTGAAACGTCCGATTGAGAAACCGAATCGTGCCCCAAACCGCCGCTCCACTTAAGTAAGGACCAAAGTAAAGGGCTCCATCTTTTTTGACTTTCCTTGCCAAATACAGCCTTGGAAAACGATCGGCCATCGAGACTCGAATGTACGGATACGTCTTATCGTCCTTAAGACGAATATTATAGCGAGGCCGATGCTTCTTAATCAGCGACGCTTCAAGAAGAAAGGCTTCGACTTCCGTCTTCGTTAAAATCGTGTCGATCGACCGAATCTGCCGCACCAAGAACCGTGTCTTTGGTGAGTGATCTTTCGAATCCGTCAAATAGCTACGAACCCGCGAGCGCAGACTCTTGGCTTTGCCGATGTAGAGAATCTTCTCGGCTGCGTTCTTCATGATGTAAACACCAGGAAGCTGCGGAAAATCCCGCACCTTCTCTTTTAGATCTTCGATGATCTGATGTTCACTTTTATCATCAGGCGTGTTTCGCACGCCTCAAGGCTAAGACAAAACCCGCCTACCGGCACGTCAAATCGAACGCCGCCGAAAGTTCGCGCTCGGCTTCAGTCTTTTTAAAGAAGTCCGAACCGGCCTGTTGGTACCTTACTAAGGCCGCTTCGAGTTTTTGACGGTTGGCCTGGAACTGATCATCAGCACAGCGACCCCAGAGAATGTCATCAAACGTGGGATAAAACCCGTCCTTAATTTCGCGGCGAGCCGTCGTGTGATTCATTGCAGGAGCCATTGCGGCTACCGCCCGCGCCAACGTCTGCGCAAGCGCCAGGTACCGACCACCAAAGGACGGATCAAAAACTTTGCCCTGACCCTTTGAAAAGCGATCAAGACGAGCGCAGTCGAGCCGCAAGCTCAGTGTCTTATAGTCGGCACAAAACGTATCGCTCGCGGCGATAGCCGCAAAGGGCTCAAGAGCCGCGACATCAGCTGCCGACCATCCCTCACGCAGAATTCGATTGGAAAGATCTTTTGCTTTCGACTCATAGAACGAGTCTCGCTGAGAGCCCTGAGCTCGCGCAGTTTCAGCAGCAAGAAAGCCCTGCGACGCTTTCAGCGACTCGCGATAAGCTCGAATCTGCGAAGAGTTCGGACGACTCATCAGCATCTCGCTCACATTTTCCGAAGCGAGCTCGCCAAGACCCGCCGCTGTCGCCTCCATCACGTAGCTGCGAATCTCGGCCAAATCGGCCTTTGAAAGCCCCAATGCCCACGCTCTTGCCAGATCGACAACCTGTGCATTGCCCTGGTCATAAAGAAGAATGAACTCAACAGCGAGGTCTTCCGTCGCTTCGTTTAACACCGAAGCCGCGTTCATGGCGTCATCCAAAACGGCAGCCTGAATGGTTGCGCGATCACCGAGAGCGCGAGCGGCCAAGGTCGAGCGCACTTTGGTCGAGACCGCGTACTTCTGAAGAGCCGCCTTAAATTTTCGAATTTTATCGACCCTCGTGAGCAACTCACTTTCCGGTGTTCTGAGCTCAAAGAGACGACGATGAACCTCTGTCACATACTCGCTATAACCAACCGAAAGCGCTTCCGCGAGAGTCTCTTTTGCAACCTGGATATACGAGGCCGAAACGGCCTGCGCGAATTGAAAGTGCTGACGCGCACCACCTCCGCCTCCTAGCTCAAGAGTGGTCAAAGAATAGCGAACCGGCGCATTGAAATCAGCGCCCAACCGACCCGCAACCGATGCTGCAAGTGTCAATACATCCCGATCCGTCTCAATCGCACCGCGAGTTACAGTTGCGAGAATCGCTGAGGCAAAAGCTGAACGCAAATTCACATCGACTGACGAAAACCCCAAAGCCTGTCGAACAGCCTGAACTCCCATTTCGACAAGAGCGAGATGACCGTTCACATACAGCAGCCCCGCCGCGGCCGGATCAAGCGCTGCCGTCGTCGCCGACACCACATCATCCGTCCAGTCACCGAAATCAAAATCGCGAACACCGCGGCCTGGTCCTGCAAGGTGGCGCGAAGCCAAGTCGTACAGACGAAGAACGGTCGCCGTATTTTTAAGTCGATCACTCAGGCTCTCATCCTTTAGCAGACACGGCTGAACGATTGAAGCTTTAGAAATCATTCGCGTCATTCGCCCCACTTGAAGCCGCGCTCTCGCAAGCCCTGCCAAGATATCAGAACGACCCTCGACGCAAATTAAACCCCGAGCGCCATCCATCATCTCCCTCTGAACCACCTCTTGACCAAGATCGGCGACAAACAACTTCCCACCGTTCAGACTCATCCGAACCCGACGCAGAATCAGGCGCGTCTCACCACCGCCTGTCGCCATTTGCCACTGAATATAGACTTCACGATTCACGCCCGCGTTAGGCATGAGCTCATCCTGCCCGGCCGTCAAAACCACTTCGCCATTAAAGCCGAGCACTTCAGTCCGGCCATCGAGAGTTCGGAGCCCGACGACACCGGTCGTTCTGGGTGAAATCTCAAAATAAGAACGCGCTTGTTCTTCGCTATAGCCAAGTGCTCGAACGGCCTCCAGCGCCGCTGCGAGGTCTTTATACTG
>JAEUWE010000064.1 GCA_016791465.1 Pseudobdellovibrionaceae bacterium | reverse complement strand
GATACCTCCCTCAGCGCAATCGAGGCGATTCTCGATTTGCATTTTCCCGAGGGCCACAGCCTTATTCCCAAACTCATCGTCGGCTTTTCGCAAGGAGGCTTTCTCGCTCCAATGTTGGCCCGGCGCCTCCCGCACACTAAAGAACTCGTCACTGTCGGCACAGGCTACCGCCCCGAGTACTACCACGCGCTTCCGCCACTCACCGTAACCGCCGTACACGGCACCACCGACGAGGTGTTCCCTAGCGAGGATGCGATCAAGGCCCACCAGTCTATTCTCGAGCTCGGTCACCGCGGCCAGTTTCACACCATCGCCAACACTGGCCATATTGCGACAGAAGCCATGGGCACAGTGATTCAACAGCAACTCGCCCAGCTGATCCATCCAGGAGACCGCACATGAGCGAAACTTTGACGCGAAAACAGCGTACACGCGAAAAGATTCTCGACTCCGCTCTCAAACTCTTTCGCAAATCGGGAATCGACGGCACCGGTATTGATTCGGTTATGAAGAAATCAGGCCTCACAGCCGGAGGTTTTTATGCTCATTTTAAATCAAAAGAAAATCTCATCATTGAAGTGCTCGATACAGCTCTCAACCAAGCCGCGGGTCGCCTAAAAGCAGCGGCGCTCGAAACCCCCGCCGATCCCGCACGCGGCCTTCTCGATCTCTATTTGAGCGCAAAGCATCGCGATAACCCAGCCTCCGGCTGCGCCCTGGTTGCTCTTTCCACGGACCTCGCCAGACGATCTCCTGCTGTTGCAGAAAAAATCGGCGGTTATCTCGAGCGCTGGATTGGTTTCTTTATGCGCAACGGGTACACGCGAACGCAAGCCGTGCAGCAAGTGGCTCTCGCGGTCGGCACCCTTACTCTCGCACGCATGCTCAAAGGGCAGGATCTCTCCGACGAGTTTTTAAAAGCGGGCGTCGATTCAAGCCAGCTTCTCCGCAAACCGAGCTCTTAACTCTTGATCAGTTAACTCTTCAAGTTCCAAGAGTTCGCGAAGCGGATCTTTAAGACCAAGACACGCACCAAATGCCGGCTCCGTTTTTAGACCAGCCTCACGTGCGCGCATGACGCGCTCACGAAATGCCGATCCCGCCAAACCCAAAAGTCGGGCCTCAACCAACAAGTGCACAACTGCATTCTGCCGTGGAATCGGTGTCGCCTGCGTAAAAATCTCGAACCACTCCCCACTCTCTCGAAACCGCGTGAGCTGAAACTGTCCGCCCAAACCCACACCACGCGAGGACTGAAACCCTTCGTACGCACCAAAAAGTTCGCGATCTCGCGCCGCCGCCAAGCGCAGATCCTCAACCGAAGTCACCAAATCAATGTCACTGTCATCGAGCGCCAAATCGATCGGCAAACTCCCGACCAGTGCGACAGAACCATCATTCGCAGCCAACCGTGCAAATACAGCGGCTTCCTGCAAAGCCTGAAAGGCCCGCCTCTGCCGAGGGGAGCCTTCTGCCAAATATGAAATATCGTAGAGATCAAAGTTCACCCTTGTAAGTGAACCAGGATTAAAGAAGCCAATCAACTATCAGTTATGACAGAGCGGCAACTCGCGAAGTGACCCGACAACGGTTCGCGCCAACTGGACCTGGCGACGTTTTCCAGACTTCGTCTTTACGAAAGTCTTTTTGGGACGCAAAACTTCCCAGTACGACCGCGGACTAAAGATCGCCTCTTGCCGATCCAACTGCTTGTTGAGCATCGACAATCCACACGTCAAAGTCGTCTCCGGTTTATTCGAAGCACCGCGCGGACAGTTCGGCGCATAAACGTTCTCTTTGCCCTTATGCAGCTGTATCAAGCCGCCCAACGCGCCGTTGGGCCCCTGCACTCGACGCTTAAGACCCGAAGTCGGGTCACACGAACTCTCAAAGAACGACATCGACGCCAAAAGCATCACAAAGACATGAGCTTTCTCATTCGTATTCAAAGTGTCATAGCGAGGGCACGCTCGCTTGAGGTCATCTGAACCGTTTAAAAGATTGCCGACATGCTCAAACTGACCGTTCGAAATCTCGTTGACGACAACTTTTCCGAGCCGCCCCAATCCGTTTTCATCGGCAAACGCAGAACAGCGTTTATTGTATCCCAAGTCTGCTATAACGGCTGCGACCTGAAGAGCCGGATCCATTGTCGATGACGTTCCCGTTGGAGGAACAAACTGCTTGGGCTTTTCAGTGTTGGTCTGGCCGTCGACATAGAGCCGCATTTTATCAGCATTCTGCTCAAGCCAATCGCCGAGTGGATCTTGAGTCAGGTCGAGTTCACCACCTGTCTCTACAAAACCATCAAGCGATACCACTGATTTTTTGTTACTCGCCACCTTACCCACGACCTCTGCCGCATCGGCTTGCGACACACCAACCGCCATCCCGACAATGACAATCGACAGTGCAGCACCAGCGGAAATACGCGTAGAACCCAAAATACGCATTAGTAGCATTGCCCACTCCTTCGTGACCGACACCTGTCTCGCAAGAGTTGGACCACGACCAAAGTGGACTCCAGGCATGCCAACTGCGCTATATGCTGATCCCAGCTCAAAGTTTCCAACTTCCGGTGCCTCAAAATGGCACACTCAAGCGCTGACACGACACGGGGCCGATCGCCCCACCCTCATCAACAGGCTCCGGGACACATCGCCCCTAACGCATCGATACACGTCCGCGAGACCCAATTTAAACTCAGCTCGCGTTGCGAATCGACGGCACAATCCTCGCTATCTCCAATGGTGTGTCTTCGGAAACTCATTGCAACTCGAGGGGGTTAATTCATGAAGGGCATTCCGACAATCCAGAAGTATATGACTGTTCTTCCCCATACAATCGGGGCCGACCAGTCACTCGCCAAAGCTGAAAAGATGATGGCCGAGCTACATGTGCGCCACCTTCCTGTTCTTGATGGAGGAAAGCTCGTTGGCATCTTAACTGATCGAGACGTGCGCCTTGTGGAGAGCTTTAAAGATGTTGATCCCGAAAAAGTCACCGTCGATGAAGCGTATTCGCCTGAACCCTATATTACCGAACCAAGCGCGCCTTTAAACAAGGTCTGCGCCGAGATGGCGAGTCACAAGTTCGGCTGCGCCTTGGTAGTCGACAATCACAAGCTCGTTGGAATCTTCACGTGGGTTGATGCACTGAAAGCTCTCGACCATTTGATGGAAACTCGCCTGAAACACTAATGTAAAAGACCTGAAGATCACGGGAGGATGTATGCAATCTGCCGCAAGAGAAGCAAAAGATGTCATGACACCAAAGCTCGTCACTGTACGTGGATCCGAATCATTGATAGCGGCCTGGAAACAAATGCGAGAGAAAAAGATTCGCCACCTTCCCGTCGTCGACGACGATGGCGGCATCGTGGGAATTCTGACAGATCGCGACCTTCAGCGTGCCATCCATACTGAGTTTGACCAAAATGGAGAAGTTCGGTTCACGATCGAACGGTTTTCACCAGGAGAACGAGTCGTCGACTATATGACGTCACCCGTTCGCTTTGTGAGCAACGATACACCACTCGTCACCGTGGCGACGCAGATGCTGGAGCAGAAAATCTCAAGCCTTCTCGTCACCGAGGCCGAAGAGGTGGTCGGGATCATCACAACTGACGATCTCCTGTGGGCCCTGATTCGCCGCCTCGACACTGAGAAAGAGCCTGCGCTGAAAAAACTCATCGCCGGACTCTATGTCAGCCCCGTTGGGTCAATTGCGAATCAGCTCTCATCAAGCGGAGTTTGATTCCGCTTCGTATACCCGAGGTGCAAGATCGACTGGTCTTGCACCTTTTAATTTTTAAGATAGTTTTCAGCTTCAGCCAGCTTTTCCATCAACTCTAAGATTGACTCTTCAAGGGTCTGAACATTGCGATAGCACTGATCAATGGCCGCCGATAACTCTTGAAGACGCCCACCGGCCGCACCAACAATTTCTGAGTTCAACTTCGCAAGTTTGGCCGTCTCAACCTCGAGCAGCGCCTCTTGTTTCTTCAGCCGCTTAGCCGACTCCTTGGCTTCGGCCTGATAGCGCTTTGTTTGATCGCGCGGCTCAGACTTTGTCGCATTCTCCACAGCTTTATCGACTGTCTTTGCCTTGCTTGGAGTTGCCGCTTGCTCACCGCCATTGAATCGCTCTTTCAGCGACCCTTTCTCAAGACTCCAAAGATAGTCATCGTAGGTGCCAGGATACACCTCTGCGCGACCATCGCGAATCTCAAGAATCTGCGTCGCCACTCGTCCAATAAAACTGCGGTCGTGACTCACCACAATCACTGTTCCAGCATAGTCTCGCAGCGCTTCTGTTAACGCCTCAACCGTATCAAAATCCAAGTGATTCGTCGGCTCATCGAGGAGCAGGAGCGGACTTCGGCGCAAAAGAATCTGCCCCAGTGCCACTCTCGATTTTTCACCACCTGACAAAACCCGCACGCGCTTCTCGACAGCCTCTCCAGAAAAAAGAAGCGAGCCCGCGAGATTCAAGATCGATTGCCGATCGACATCGGGATGCGCCGCTTTTTCAAGTGATTCAAAAACGGTGTCGTTCAAATCAAGATCATCAGAAACATGCTGGGCATAGTACGAAAGGCTGACTTGGTGTCCAAGCTTCAGCTCGCCCGCAAGAAGCGGAATTCGACTCGCAATTGACTTGAGCAGTGTCGACTTACCGGCACCATTGAATCCAACGACACCCAAGTGTGTTCCATTCTCAAGCCGCAAGTTACAGTGCGACACAATCGTCTTTTCTCCATAGCCGAGCGTCGCCTCACGCAACGTCAAGGACTCACGTCCAGTGTGAATGGGCGATGGAATTTTGATCTTCGCTCGCACGGGAAGGTCCTTGATCTCGATTTTCTCCATCTTATCAAGCTGCTTCAGTCGACTCTGAGCCTGTCGAGCTTTGGTCGCCTTTGCGCCAAATCGCTCGACAAACTCGAGAACACTTTTTCGTTTCGCCTCTTGATTGGCCGCTTGCGCCTCAAGGATCGAGCGCATCAGCGCCTTTTGCTCAAAGTAGTCATCAATATGACCTGGAAATTTGGTGATCTCGCCAGCCTCAACTTCGAGTGTGTGATCAGTGGTTCGACGCAAGAATTCGCGATCGTGAGAGATGAGAAGAAACGCGCCCTCGTACGACTGCAGGTAGTTCTCAAGCGCCATGATGCTTTCAAGGTCGAGAAAGTTCGTCGGCTCGTCGAGAAGCATCAGGTTGGGCTCTCGTCCAATGAGCGAGAGGAGCTTCATCCGCATTCGATAGCCGCCACTCAAATCTTTGAATGGCTTTGCGAAATGAGATTCCTGAAGCCCCAGCTCAAGCCCTAGCTGCTTGAGCTCCCAGACGGGCTTATGACTCGTTTCACGCAAATAGTCTTCCGCCGATACACCTTCCGGCTCACGCGCCTCCTGCTCCAAGTACCCAATATTGAGCTTTGTCGACTTCACAAGATCGCCGCCATCGAGCGACTCTTGACCGACGAGAATCTTAAAAAGTGTGGTCTTGCCCGCCCCATTTGGACCAATCACGCCGACATGCTCGCCCTCGTTAATCGCGAAACGGGCGCGATCAAAAAGCACTCGAGCACCAAACTTTTTGATGCCATCTTGAAGCTGTAAGAGATTAGCCTGGCTCATTCGAACACCTTACCGACTTCAGACCGCGCTGTTCAAACAGCGAGATCAAAAATCAAAAACTCGGCTCCTGCACTCCAACTCAAGTCGACAGAATCGACATCAGTCAAACCTAGACCATCGCCTGCTGTCAGCGTAACGCCGGCTCCCGTCACACCGCCTCGGATCACCTGCAACCAAAGACCTCGGCCCGTTCCAAGCGCATGCGTCTTTTGTCCTGCGATCTTCGACTTAACGGCAAACAGATCAACATCTTGATGAATCACAGCCGATCCTTCACGCCCACTGCGAGAAGCCAATAGTACAAATTCAGAATTCGCCAGTCGCGCCGAAAAATCCTTCTGATCGTACTTCGGCTCATAACCAGCCTTATCCGGCACGATCCAAATCTGCAAAAGATGAACGGACGCTTCCCCCGAAGCATTGAACTCCGAATGACGAACGCCCGTTCCAGCGCTCATTTGTTGAATTTCACCAGCGCTAATCACCCCGGTATTGCCCATACTATCGCGGTGCTCGAGCGCGCCTTCAATAATATATGTCAAAATCTCCATGTCTCGATGAGCATGCATCGGAAACCCACCGCCGCCAGCAATTCGGTCATCGTTGATGACTCGTAAGACACCAAAACCCATTTGCTCGGGGTCGTAGTAGTCCGCAAACGAAAAACTATACCGTGTTTTCAGCCAACCGTGGTCGGCCGATCCACGATCCAACGAGCGCCTCATCACCGTTTTCACGTTCTACTCCAAGTCTTGTTCATTAACGCGAACAATCTACCACCTGGCTCCGATGCATAAGAATATAAAAAAACGGCTCAGTGTGTCTGAGCCGTTTCCTTCATCACAATCCGATCTTTACTTCGACTTCACGACTTTGCCATCGGTCGGATCAAAGTAGATTTCAACCTCTTTGCCATCCTTGTCCTGGCCATAGATCTCGTAGCACGAGCCCGGTTGCTTAAACTTTCTAATCTTGTACCCCTGTCCCTCGACCATCTTTTTAAAGTCGGCTTCGCTCATCCACTTCTCTTTTGGTTGGTCTGTACAGCTCTTCTTGGCTTCTGCCTGGCTTACAAACGCCATCGCCAATACAATCGCTCCCAAACCTACTTTTGCTGCTTTTCTCATACTGTCTCCTTTTGTGTGTAAGACCCCTGTCTTGCACTCCTTCTTTATCGATCCTTTCAGAACGACCGACAATTGGGCAGGCGCCCTATAGCGCCCAATAGCACGCCCTAGGGCATCTGCCCGATGGACGATTTTGAGAGAAACCCGATAATTCAACATGAAGCGACCCACTAAAGAGAGGTTTCATTATGAGAAAATCCATGGCCTACGATCTTCCCACTCGACTTTTTCACTGGATCTTTGCGGGACTCTTTGTCTCAGCGTTCTTCATCGCCAAAACCATCGACGACGAATCACCGACCTATGCCTATCATATGCTGCTTGGAATCATGCTCGCCTTCACTGCTGCACTCCGCATCATTTGGGGCATCGTCGGCACCCGCTACGCGCGATTCACTTCGTTTCGTCTCCATCCACGCGACCTGATCGAGTACTTCGGCTCTCTCGTCTCGAGTAAAACAAAGCGTGAACTTGGCCACAATCCGGCATCAAGCTGGGCCGCAGTCGCCATGCTCATCTTCACGTTTGGGCTGGCTTTTACTGGCATTCAGATGGCCCAGGGAAACAACAAAGAGTTCTTTGAGGAGATTCATGAGCTCTTCGCCAACGCCTTTGTCCTCACCGTCCTCGTCCACATCGGTGGTGTTGTCTTTCACACGCTCCGTCACAAAGACCCCATCGCTCTCAGCATGGTGACAGGTCAGAAAACCTCCGACGGCGACGAACCGGCAATCCAAAGCTCACGTCCGATCGTCGCGATTCTCTTTCTTATTTTAATTACGGCATTTGGAAACAACCTCATCAAAAACTACGACTCCGCGACTCAAAAACTCAATCTCTTTGGCCTCTCTCTTCAGCTCGGTGAGGCCGAGAACGAGAATGAAAACAATGGTGCAGGCGACGATGACGACGCGAACCAGGGGCAACAAGGTGACAATGAGGAGGATGATGACGAGGATGATGACTAGTCGTCATCATTCTCGAGGATCTCACACACTCGATTCATAAATCGCGATGCGGGTCCACCTGGCAAAATCCGCCGATCAAATGCCATCGTGATCGTCATCGTTTTCTTGATGACGACACGATCGCCCTTCACCCAAGGGCGATCCTTTGCAAAGCCAAAAGACAGGCCAATTGGATAAGGCCACTGAGCGACAATGAAATCAACACCGTACTTACTTGGTGAGGAGATCAAAACTGCTCCGCCACGATTCTGAATGTAGAGCGACGGGACGTGCCGATGACAAAAAATCGCAAGCTTGATGAGCCAAAGCGGCACCCATTTTACTCCACGCTTGATTCTACGCCATCGCTCAAGCCTGATGTCATCAGAATCAAGAGCCGCCGTCGCCAGCCCGTTAATCTCTTTCGATATCTCAACAAGACTTTTGGAGGCAGTATCATAGATCGTATAAATAAAGGCCGCTTTCAGATTCCGGTCAGCATCATCTCTCTCCACCGCAATTGAAATGTGAGCCTTATTGAACTGGATCAATCGATATGCGAAGAGGGATCGCATGGCGACTCGATTCGCTTCCGGAATTTCCATCAAGGCCTGAGCCGCAGCCTTTGCGACAAATGACGTGTACGTCGGTCGTTTTTCTCTATGAGACGTACGACTTCGAATCTCTTCAATCTTTGCTATATCGATCTCTCGCACTGCAACAGCCTTGAACGCCGGCTGATTCTCTTTGTTCAAAAAAGAATAGAGCTCAAACATCCGACTGCGCGGCAGAACATTGAATTCATTCGTCATTGAACTGCAATCTTACTTTGGGCGGATTGCCGAATTAATGTTGATTTGTGATATATTTCTACTTAGCTGAAGCTATGAACCTCGACGTCATCAAATCGCCACGACAGGGCTCATTCTCAGTCGATCACTACAGTTCACACTTTGAGCTCCTCAACGGGGAGCTCCTGTACGCAAAGAAGTCGCATTCCTATCAGAAGAAAACCTATCACGAGTCCTTTGCTTCGGATTGGACTCTGCTCTGGGCTGATCTTCCACCCAACACCATTTCTATTCGCTCCGGCGACAAAGTCATCCCACTCGCCGGTCCGACAATTCTGTTCATGCCTCCATTTACGATAGTCGAGCTGCATACCGAAAAATGCTTTCTCGCTTGGGAGCTCTTGGCCTCATCAAATCCTCTCCCCGGAGCCGGCAGCTTCCAAACGCCGATCCTTCTCGCTGGCCCCAAGCGTCTTCCAAAATCAAAGGCCGAGGTCATCGATTTCATGGAGTCACTCAAAGATGGAACTCGCCTCGTTCAAGAAAAAAAGATTTCCGCCGTCGCCGAGAAAGCCAAGCGCTACATCGATCACCACTTCTGTGAGAACTTAAAAATTGGCGAAATGGCCCTTCACCTTAACTTCTCAAGAGAAGTCCTCACGCGAGAGTTTAAAAGCACCTACGGACTCTCTCCGATCGAATACAGACACCGACTTCGACTCTTCGAAGCGCTGATCAAAGTCCGAAACAAGAAGTCATTCAGCGAAGCTCTTTTCGAAGTCGGATTTTCAGACCCCAGCCAATTCATCACCCAGTTCAAGAAAAACCTCGGCGCTCTCCCAAGCCAGTACAAGCTGTAGCAAGCTTGATTCATTGACGCCCAGACGCGATGTAGAGCCCCCCGACCACTAGGCTGTCCACTTCATTGAAAGCTTCTTCTTGCTCTTCACGCAGTCTAACAAATAAAGATCGATGAGCTTCTGATAAGAGACCCCTGACTCATCGGCAAGCTTTTTGAAATAGTCGATAACGGCAGGGCTTAAGTTAATGCCGACCGCCTTCTTTTTCTTAGCAGGATACGGGTTTTTAATCTCTTTCATCTTTTTAAAATCATATTCCTTTTTCATAGAACAGCCTTTCTTTCCTGGTCGCCTTTCGAGCAGAGATAATTCTAATGACCGAATCTGACTCACGATGACAATGAACAACGACTAAAAGTTTACTGAAGCTGTTATGGCCAATGAGAATAAACCGATCTTCACTGTGTGAGTGTCTAGAGTCTAAAAATAGTCGACCATGGACGTCGTCAAAAGCCGACCGAGCCTCTTCAAACCAGACTCCATGCTTTTTACGATTCGCGGTGTTTTTTCTCTCGTCCCATTCGAACTCGATCATCATCTCTATTTTATATATATTTATTCTATATGTCAATGGCGACGGGCCGGCGCCGTTCCTCTGCCGCTCACAGGCGACTAATGCGGACAAGCGCCACCTGCCATTCCTTCAATGAGCACATGCGGTGGCCTATGATCATTCTCGTATACTTTATAAACCAAGTATTTTGATGAAAGGAAAAGTCGGCGCAAAGTCGCATCGGACTATTTTAGTTAATGCTTTTAGGGTGACGTAAGCGGGGCGTGCGATGTTAACAAAAAAACAGGAAAACTTCTTCCAACTAGCCCGAACCGTATCGGTTCGCGTTCTGTCGGAAATGGTGCCCAGAATAGGACTTGAACCTACACGCCTTACGGCACGGGCTTCTAAGACCCGCGTGTCTACCAATTTCACCATCTGGGCATACTGACTGGCAGCTTCCTGCTACCGATACTCTAAAATCATAATTCTATAAATTCTATTTGTCGAGCACGCAGGATCTATCTATTTCGCAGTTCCCTCTCCTGCATGAGACTTGTCGCAGCAGTTTTTGTTTATAACGATATCTCCAACCTTCCCGTCTCTCCCTGGCAACAAAACGAGCTGCCAGACATCTTCATCGTTCTTCCAGCCTTCGTTCAATAAATAGGCGGGGATCTGATCGTTCCAAAAGTAGCCCGTATGCTCGCCAAGTCGTTCGCGTACAACAGCCATCGCAAGCCCCTTCATCTGTTTTTTTCTCAATAGGTCACTCGCCATTTTGGCTCGCTCTTCAATCGAGGCCTCTTTGAAAAGAGCCGAATCAAAGATTCGTGAGCCCCACTTCTTCTCGGCCTCTTGTGCCGACAGCGTAGGTCCAACGACATGTGATTTAAGGTTCGCATAAGCGAACACCCCGCC